>JAEWZA010000390.1 GCA_023395575.1 Bacillota bacterium | reverse complement strand
CATAGCAATAGCTCTAGTCCCTTAATAGCGCAATCCAGTCTTCCCGATGCATTTATACAAGGTCCTATAATAAAGCCTAAATGATAAACTCCAATTTCCTTACCCATTATTCCCGTTTGTTCCATAAGAGCATTTAAACCTATATTTTTACTATTGCATATAGCCTCCAAGCCTTTTTTAACTAGTATTCTGTTCTCTCCCGTTAAATCAACAACATCACAAACTGTTGCAATAGCTAGAAATTCATAAAAGGCTTTTTCTTCATGCTGTGGGATATTCATATACTGATACAGCACCTGAATAAATTTAAATGCCACTCCCGCACCACACAACAGCTTAAAGGGATATTCACAATCACCTTGCTTCATATCAATAACTGCGTCAGCTTCCGGGGTTACTTGTATTCTATTTAAATCGCCATCCTCTATAAAAGGAACATCATGGTGATCTGTTACAATTACAGTAATTCCTAATTCTTTTGCATATTTAATTTGTTCTAGAGCCGATATGCCGTTATCACATGTAATAATGGTATCAATGCCATCTTTCTTCGCAATTTCAATAATGCTATTATTAATGCCATAGCCATCATATATTCTGTGAGGTATTACATAATCAACTTTAGCACCGCATCTCTTTAGTGCGTTATATAGTATATATGTACTAATTACTCCATCCACATCATAATCGCCAATTATTCGAATTCTTTTATCACCAGCTATTTTATCCCTAATTATTAAGGTTCCCTTTTCTAAGTCCTTCATTAATCTGCCGTCAAACAAGCCTTCTATATCAGGTTGTATGAAGCGTTTTGCTGTCTCATAATCGTCAATACACCTATTGACTAAAATCCTGCAAATAAGTTCACTAACTCCCAATGACTGAGACATCTTTTTAAAATCCCTTTTGGGATTCTTTAAAATCCACTTTTCCAATTATTAACCCCCGATATTTTTTCGATAGTAAAAATCTTCACTTATTTAGCCCATGGCTGCAATTAACAATTCAACTGCTACTCTATCAGTTATTTTTCCTGTTTTTATAGACTCATCCAGTTCTAAACTGTAACTCATAGCTTTTTCGAGAATACTTAAATCTAATCCTTTGCTAATCTTCATTACCTTTTCCGCAACATAAGGTGTAAGTCCTAATTGCTTTTTCACAATTTCCTCACTTATACCTTTTTGCCTCATGAGCTTTATCCTGTACAACATTCTTATTTGACGAATTATCATAAATAGAATTTTTTGCATAGGCTCCTTGAGTGCTACCATATCATTTAGCAAATTGAGAGCTTTAGATACATCTCCACCTGAAATAGCATCTGTAAGGTCAAATATTCTACTTTTAATTGATTTGTTGCATACGCTTTCAATATCCTTCATTGTTATTTGAGGCTTTTCACCCACATAATTAACTATTTTATCAATTTCGTTAAGCAGCTCAGTCATAGAATAATCGCTATTTTCAACCAAATACGAAGCAGTCAGCTGGTCTATATTTTTATTATAATTGTTAAAAGCCTTAATAACCCACTTTACTAAAACAATAGGCTTTTGAAAACCAAATTCTACAATAAGACCATTATTACTTATGGTTTTATACAGCTTAAGTCTTTTGTCAGCCTCAGCTTCAACTATAATCAGACAGGTATAGGGCGGCATATTCTTTAAGTAATCAGAGAACTTGTCATTACCAGTTTTTTTTGAGGAACTGCCAGCAGCATCACCTTTTTTTGACTTAAACATTCCAGAATTCTTTACAATAACCAGCTTTTTATCACTGAAAATAGGCAAAGTTTCACAGCTCGCTATAATTGTATCTTCATCAATTTTCCCATCATAGGTAATAAAATTAAGCTCACTGTTTTCTCCATTCACAGTTAATTTCTGAATAGCATTAATATAGTATTTTATTAAATACTCTTCAGCGCCATAAAACAAATAAACATTTTGTAATTTATTTTCTTTAATCTGTTTTTTTAAAATATCTATACTCATATAATTTCCTCTTTCACCTTCTATATATGAAACTGGTTAAAATCCTATTTATAAATTTCATTTTCAATCTTTACAAAGATACTGGCAATAACAATCCTTGGCTAAATCACCCATTCCCACTATAAAGCATGGTTTTAATACTAACGCCTTCACCATAGCTAGTTGCAATAACTGCGCCACTTTCATCCGTTCTAAAGGGTAATACTCCACTTTCTTTAAGCCTATCAACAACAAATTGAGATGGATGTCCAAAATTATTTTTTCCTACAGAAATAACAGCATATTTAAATTTAGATTGCTTAACAAATTCTTCACTTGTTGAACTATATGACCCATGATGTCCAACCTTCAGTATATCAGCTCTTAAGTCCAAGCCTTGCTCTAGCATTCTCTGTTCTATTGGAACCTCTGCATCTCCTTGGAACAAAGCCTTAAAATTCTTGTATCTCAATTTTAGCACTAATGAGCTATTATTCAAAGACTGTTGCGACAAAACATCTTGCTCAAATTTCATAGGACTAAGAACATCAAATACAGTGTCTTCATCCAATCTTATTATATCTCCTTTTTTGCACTCGACAATATTAATTTTCTTTTGGTTGCACAATTGGATTATTTTTTCAAAGCCCTTGCCATCAGTATCAGGTAATATAACCATTTCAACGTCCATCTCTTTTAATATTGCTTCTAAGCCCTCAGTATGGTCAGAATGTCCATGAGTTGCAATTACAATATCTATTTTTTTAGTTCCTTGATCTAAAATATAAGGTACCACAACAGCTTCCCCTACATCATATGTTGATTTCGAGCCTGCAGCCTTGCCACCACCATCAATAAACACCTTGGTACCGTGAGTAGTTCTGATAAAGGTGCTGTCTCCTTGTCCTACATCTAGATAGGTAATTTCAAGAGGCTTTGGAATTATATTTTTTATTACAATTAATAGAATGGTTACTGCTAAACAAATGTATTTAACATATTTAATACTCTGTTTATTCTTTATACGATCTTTCCATTTAAAAATATATAATACAGCAATATAGTAAAGTACAATTAGCCATAAAGGCGGTGTAGGAAGCTTTAAAGAAGCATAAGGAAGTTTTGCTGTATTTTCAGTTATAAATAGTACAAATGACAAAAAAGTATTATTTATATATCCAATCAGTACAGCAAGGTTTATATTTACAATACCTGCAAATACCATAGCAAAGCCTATAATTGTAATCATCTGAACCACAGGTACTACTAAAAGATTTGATAATACTGAAATAGTTGAAAGGTTATTAAAATAATATAGCGTAATGGGGACAACACCAATCTGAGCTGCGATTGTCGCTGCAAGAGTATCTGATATAATATTGGGTAAATACTTATTGTCAATTCGCTCCTTTATTTTTTGATAAAATAATACCAGTGATATTGTTGCAGAAAAGGAAAGCTGAAATCCTATATCAAAAAGTGTATATGGATTTACAAATAACAGAATCATTGCAGCTGCTGATATACTGGTAAATATATCGGTTTCCCTCATAACTAATTTTCCAACCATTATTATAATTCCCATTATTACAGCACGAACTACAGACGCCGAAAATCCAGCAACAAAAACAAAAAGAATCAGAACAGCTATTATTAATATACTCGTTGCAGCACTGCCAATGCGCATTTTTTTTGATATGTACGTAAGAGGCAAAATAATAAAAGCAACATTCATACCAGAGGCAACCATGATATGGGTTAAGCCTGCTTTACTAAAAGCATTATACGCATTTTCATCAAGCCCATCCTTATATCCTATAATCATTCCTGCGAGCAATCCCGCTTGGTTTTTGTCTAAACAAAATTCAACTATTTTAAGCACATAATTCTTGATACTAAAGCCCAGCTTATGAAGCCATCCACCGCCTTCATTTCCGGTTAAACAAATATCCGAGCCATTTCTTAAATACACTGTCCCCGATACCCCTAAACCAGCCAAATAGCGTTTGTAATTAAATCCACCAGGATTTACAGCTGACTTGGGCTTTTCTATATTTCCTGTAAAGTACATCCTTGCCCTATAGCTAAATGGGTTATTTTTCTCTAAATACCCGTTATTATCTGAAACAGTAATAAGCAGTTTACCAATAACTTTTTTCTCCTTTTGTGCACAGATAATTTTATTTGTTTTCATATAAAATTTTAATTTTCCATCTGAACTTTCAATTTCACTGTCCACATAGCCCTCAATTGTCAATAGCTGGTTGTAAAAGCCATCAAAGGTTTTGGAATAGGTTTTATCTGCATCATAAAAACTGATACCACCATAGGCAAAAAAAACAAGTGATATTACTACAATGAACATAACTCTTTTAATTTTATTGAAAAGGAGAAATATAAGAAATAAACTTAAAGCTATAAATATTAAAACAAATAATATTCCCAAAAAAGAGCAGAGCAATATGCCTAAAATAAATGCTACACAAAAAAGACAAAGCGGCCTCTTTATGTAAACGTCATTTTTTTTCAAGTTAATCATTCCTTTGTATAAACAACTCATGTTGATTGATGACTCAACCTTGTTATGTTAATTTATTTTATTATTGTTTGGATTTTCAAAATATTATGATTTTGTAGAAACAATAAGATTTTCTACTTCAAATTTATCAAGATGTGTAACAACAGTGATATGAATACATTTACAATTTGTCATTACTTAATTTTGTCATTACTTAAAAAGGTTAAATTGGATAGCTTTTTAGAAAAAAATACTACCATTGTTGTAGAAATATCAAAAGAAAAGATAAATTATTTTAAAAGATTAATTTTTTTACAGAACACAAGCCATGAGTAATCTCGAACATGACTGAACTTTTTATTAGAAAGTTGGATTAGAAAAAACATATAAATTAGTTGGGTGAAAAAAAGCTTGCTGAATGAATGCCACTTAGTATTAGAAATTTTTGAAAATAAATATATAATCTATTTAGATAAAAACCTGCTAAAAACATCATAGAACGTAAAATCTACTACAGAATTGAGATTCTACGTTCTATATATTATTACATAACTCTTTTAGCACCAATATAAGTTCCTCTATACTCTGATAATTTCTGAATAATAACAGAATTATTTGTAGATGATGCATGAATAAATTTGTCATTACCCATATAAATACCAACATGATCTATAGAGCCTGATTTCCCTCTACGAGAAGCATCAAAAAATAAAATATCGCCAACTCTTAATGCACTCTTAGAAACTCTGGTACCATTTGAATACATACCGGATGCTGAGCTACTAAGACTAATCCCGAAATGCTTGTAAACAAAACTGACAAATCCAGAACAATCAAAGCCTTTTGGACTTTTTCCGCCAGCAACATAACGTACACCAACATATTGCTTTGCATATGCTATAACATCACTTAAGCTAGTGTCATCAGATTCAGTAATAGTTACTGCAGTTGTTGAACGTGAAGTTTTTGCTGAAGCATTAGCAGAATCTACAAATTTAGTAACAACATATCCTACCTTTGAATCTACTTTTACCTTGTGCCAGCCTGATTGTGTATCAAGAATAACAACACTTTTTCCACTATTCAAAGTACCAATTATCTCACTTTCTGTACTAGCACTTGCTCTGAAATTAACACCATTAGCGTTAATTTTTCCTTCTGTCTGCAGTGGTTTTATGTAGTCACTGCTTACCCAACCAGTCTTGCCACTGAAGGAAATCTTGTACCAGCCATTAGACTTATCAAGAATTGAAACCTTTGAATTGGATATCTTGGTGATTACACTTGAAGATGTATCTGGCGCCATTCTCATATTTACATTTGTTCCCTCAATTTGTCCTGACTGGCTAGCAGCCATTGCAACTGAGCAAACAAGAACAAGAGAAAAAGCAAAAATACATGCAACAAGTATTTTGTTAATCTTACCTATCATTAGCTCCTCCTATAATAACGCTTCCGAAGTTAGCTGTCGGGCTCGGGCAATAGGATCGCCCTACTATTTTCATAGATTCACCCCAAATTTCTTGGTTCCTCCGTACCCTTATAAACGGGATTCAGCTATTTTTATGTTACAAAGCTATTATATTCATTTTGTAACAGTTTGTCAAACTTTTCGCAACATTAACGCAATTTTTTGGTAATATTTTTGTAATCTACTTTTAAATACTGATACTTATAGATTAGTTTTCCAAATCAGCCATTGATTTTAAATATCTTTATACATAAATGTAACTAATTTACTCGAAGTATCTGAGCATAATTCAGACAGCTTATTGCACTCTTCATATCCACATTTTTCCCAAAATCTTATCCCAGCAACATTTTTCTTATCTACGGAAATGTAATTTTTCTCCATACCAAAGTGTTTCCTTAAATAACTTTCTAATAAATTCATTACTTGAACTCCATACCCATTTCTTTGATATGGTTTGTTAATAGCCAGAGAGCTAATCCATACTATCTTTTCATTTTTAATTATGAATCCTTTAACAAAACCAATAACTTCTCTTGAGGGTATCAAATAAATATCAAGAAAAAATACATTTTGCCTTGTAATAAACTGAGAAATTTGTTGTGAAAATTGTTTGTAATCTATAGTGTCAAATATACCTGTGGCATAGCTATAGTCGTATGTATTTTTATATATAGAATAAATATTACTGATACTTTCTTTATTAATATTTCTTATATTGAATGTATCGTTCCTTATATTTATATTTAACATATGAAAATAACCTTCCTCTAGTTGAATAAAATAATAGCCAAAATTATTATATCAAAAAATCACATACTGCAAATGCTAATATATATTTGCTATCTCCCATAAGGATTCTCTTCACACTTTTCATCTATATTACTGACTCTTTCAAGGAAATAATTGACATACTTTAAATTTCATTGTATTTTTTATATATTAATAATTCAATTTTCTTGCTTAAACTTTAAATGTTCAGCCTTGTCAAGGTTAAGTTGGGTTAGAAAAAATCGCAGAAATTAGTTGTTGAACAAAACTTGCTAAATGAATATATTGATTTAGTCTTATATCAGAGTTTATCGCAGGTGATTTTATAGTTTTTATAGTTTTTATAGTTTTTATAGTTTTTATTGTCTTTGCTGAAAGAGAGGGATATAAATGCAATTTCAAATGAATAGTACAGAAATTGAAGATGATTTATTCGAATGTTCATTTTTGTTAATATCAATTTTATTAAAACAGTATAAAGAGAACTTAATAGATTTAAATCGCTTTAAAAGTAATTCTATAAATAAAATACAGTACATCTTGGATAACATACATAAAATACAAGATGAATCAAGTAAAATAACTATTAATAATCTCATAAACGAATGTATCGAAATAAACAATAATAATAATGCACAAAAGTAAACCCCTTAGTCAATATTATAAAACTCTAATATCAGACTATCCAAGCGTTTACTTAGTATAAGAATATCATGTTTTGCCCATGGCTCATTTTCTAATAATTTGTAGAGCTCGTTTTTTAACAACTCTACTTCCTTATTAAGCATAATATTTTTATCTTCCATTATATACCACCATTCTCTTCGTTTGTGGAGTAATGTTCTACATAATTTTACCATCATATGATTCAAAAGTAAATATATCTCGACATGTTATAATACCAAATAATATTTGTTAATTTCTATCGGGCTATTTTGTTTCTCCTAACGCCAGATATAGAAAATACACACATGTCCACCCCAAAATATTGTGTTTCAGAAAATCATTTCAATCAAAATATTCAAGGTATGAATAACATATTCAAAACTATATATTGTATTACAAAGAACAAACAATACAATATGCACTATTTACCATAGTTACATTAATATTACTAAATTTATTATATTTTAAGATTTAACGTCGTTTGTAACATTAATTTCTCCTAAAAAAACAAAAATATTTTACTCTATTTTTGGTCCTTATAGAATAAAATTCATGCTACTCAACATATATTATATAATCAAAAATATCCTGTTTTGATTTAGAGGAATATTTATTGTTGTATAGAATTAATACAATAACCATTATTTTACTTTTTGCATTAGAATTCAAATAATATATATTATGAAAGGATGTGTATAAGATGTCTAGTCTTAGCAATGCTACAACCTTTGAAACTATTTCTGTTTGGTGTGTTCTTATAATTGCCTTTTTGGGATTAGGTTACGCCTTATTGCTTCGTACTCAAGTCCTAAAGTTTGATAAGGGTACCCTACAAATGCAGGAAATATGGGGTTCAATTAAAGGTGGAGCTGATGCCTATTTACGCCGTCAGTTGAAATCAATTCTTCCGCTTATAGCTATCCTTACTGTATTGTTATTTTTCTCTGTGTACATCGTTCCACCAAGCGATGAAGCTATAGAGAGATTTTCAAATTTAAGTGAGGATAAAATTAAGCTTGTTATTGGTTTTGCAAGAGCTATTGCCTTTATCATGGGAGCTGGGTTTTCACTTCTTGTAGGTCAATTTGGAATGAGAATGGCTGTGGAAGGTAATGTCCGTGTGGCATCAGCTTCAAGAAGGAGTTTCGGTGAATCTTTAAGGATTGCTTATCGTACAGGAACAATTACTGGTATGCTAACTGATGGTTTGGGACTTCTAGGCGGAACTGTTATATTTATAGCATTGGGTGTTGCAGCTCCTGACGCTTTGTTAGGTTTTGGTTTTGGTGGTACCTTACTAGCCCTATTTATGAGAGTGGGTGGCGGTATTTATACAAAAGCTGCCGATGTAGGTGCCGATTTGGTAGGAAAAGTCGAGGCAGGAATACCAGAGGATGATCCAAGAAATGCAGCTGTAATCGCAGATTTAGTTGGTGATAACGTAGGCGATTGTGCTGGAATGGCTGCTGATATATTTGAATCCTATGAGGTCACTATTGTATCAGGCTTAATTTTAGGTCTTTCTCTTTATGCTGCAACAGGCCAACTAAAATGGATAATATTCCCTTTGTTAGTCAGAGGTATTGGCGTTTTCTCATCAATAATTGGCACATATTTGGTTAGAGACTCTAAAAAAGGTAATGCCCTAACATCAATCAACAAAGGCTTTTATACCTCCGCAGCCATTAGTTTAGGCTCCTTTGCCCTTTTAGCTGCTTTCTATATGAATGAATGGAGAGCCTTCCTCTCTGTAGCAGTTGGTATTTTACTTGCAGTAGCACTGGACGAGGTTACAAAGTACTTTACAGATACAAAACATAGACCAGTAAAAGATATCGCGTCTGCTTCAAAATCAGGCTCAGCCACATTGATTCTGCGTGGAATAGCGGAAGGTTATGAAAGTGCTGTTTGGCAAACTTTAGTAATAGCTGTCACAATTATGAGTTCTGTTCTAATTTATTGGGGCCAAGGTGTATCTTTTGTTCTATATGGAGTTGCAATGACAGGTATCGGTATGTTAACTCTTACTGGTAACAATGTTGCAATGGATTCTTTTGGACCTATTGCTGATAATGCAAACGGAATTGCTGAACTAGCAGGTCTTGACAGCAATTCCAGAAAGGTTTTAGATAGTCTTGATGCTACAGGTAACACAACAAAAGCAATTACAAAGGGTGTTGCAATTGGCTCAGCCGTAATAGCTGCTGTCTCTCTATTTGGTTCCTTCCTTACTGATGTAACTAAAATTCAAGTGGGAATGGGTGCTAGTGAAACAATTTGGGATACAGGTATTAGAATATCAAGCCCAGTAGTTTTCGTTGGTATGCTAATAGGTGCATGTATTCCGTGGCTATTCTCTTCACTGATTATAAATGCTGTAACCAGAGCAGCCTCTCTTATTGTTAATGAAGTACGCAGACAATTTAAAATACCTGGCTTGCTTGAAGGCAAAGTTAAACCTGATTATCAAAATGCAGTTGATATTTGTACAGTTGCTGCCCAAAGAGAATTATTACCTTTAGCAGTAATATCCGTTATTGCTCCATTAATTGTCGGCATATTATTAGGTGTGGAAGCCTTAGGGGGATTACTAGGCGGCGTTATTGTTTCAGGTCAATTGCTGGCAGTATTTATGGCAACCTCGGGCGGTGCTTGGGATAACGCAAAGAAAACCATTGAAGATGGGGCCCACGGCGGAAAAGGTTCTGATTGCCATAAAGCAGCTGTTGTTGGAGACACAGTTGGTGATCCACTAAAGGATACAGCAGGTCCAGCCCTAAACCCAATGATTAAGGTTATAAATCTAGTTTCTCTTCTCGCTGCTCCTATTCTCATACAGTATAAGAGTACTGATACTGGTATGATTGCAGCACTTGCTATTTGTGCCGTTTTAATTATCGGAGCAATACTATATTCAAAAAAAGGTGGCTTCGGCAAATCTAAAGCAAAACAAACCAATATTTGATTTATAATGTTTAATTCAACCGGAAAAGTTGAGTAATTATAGTAAAACATATAATATCAGTTCCACACTTTTGATAAAGAAACAACTTTAACAAAATTGTGGAGCTTTTATTTTTAATTAAGCAATTACAATAAAATTATATTTTGTATAATACGATATTATAGTATACAATTTTGCATTAATAGTATAATATGAAATTATATAAATAAACACGAATATTCAGTTATTGAAAGGATGAATCAGATGACATGGAAAATTGAAACCAAGTGTTTGCAGGAGGGCTATAAACCTGGAAATGGTGAACCTCGTGTCCTTCCTATTTATCAAAGCACAACCTATAAATATAATTCCACTGAGCATGTTGCTCAATTATTTGACTTGACTGTCCCTGGACATATGTATTCCAGAATCAGTAATCCTACTGTAGAATGTGTTGAGAATAAAATCGCTGCATTAGAAGGTGGTATCGCTGCACTTTGCACTTCATCAGGACAAGCAGCTTCAATGATTGCCCTCTTAAATATCTGTAATGCAGGGGATCACATTGTGTCTTCATCTACTATTTAAGGAGGTACTTTTAATCTTTTTGATAAAAGGTTTAAGGAAATGGGAATAAGCATTACCTTTATTGATCAGGATTGCTCTGAGGAAGAAATTCAAAAGGCTTTTTTGCCAAATACAAAAGCATTGTTCGGTGAAACAATAGCCAATCCAAAAATAAGTGTACTTGACATAGAGAAATTCTCAAGAATAGCTCACAAGAATAATGTTCCTTTAATTGTTGACAATACATTTGCTACCCCAATTTTGTTAAGACCAATTGAATATGGTGCTGATATTGTAACTCATTCTACTACCAAATACATGGATGGCCATGCTGTTTGCATTGGTGGAGTAATAGTTGACTCAGGTAATTTTAACTGGGATAACGGAAAGTTTGCCGGTTTATCTGAACCTGACGAATCATATCATGGCATGGTTTATACGAGAGATTGCGGAAAAGCTGCATATATTACTAAAGCTAGAGTTCAGCTTATGAGAGACTATGGTACACCAATGACTCCTAACAATGCCTTTTTGTTAAACTTAGGGTTAGAAACTTTACACTTAAGAATTGAACGCCATAGCAGGAATGCAGAAAAAGTTGCAGATTTTTTGTCTACAAATGATAAAGTTATATCTGTAAGTTATCCAACACTTCAAGGTGACAAATACCATGATTTAGCTCAAAAATATCTTCCTAATGGTTGCAGTGGTGTTATTTCATTTAAAATTAAAGGAGGCAGAGAAGCTGCTGTCAAATTTATGGATAAACTAAAGCTTGCTGCTATTGTGGTTCATGTGGCTGACTGTAGGACTGCAGTTCTCCATCCTGCCAGCTCGACTCACAGGCAAATGACAGATGAGCAATTGCTACAGGCAGGAATTGATCCTGGCCTTATACGCTTTTCAGTTGGGATTGAAAATGTTGAAGACATTATTGAAGATATACGTCAAGCACTAGAATAGATCGAAAAGAAATCTATGCTGACATTGTACTTTTTCGAGCTGTTCCCCACTCTTTTTGTAAATTAACTCTTTGTGCTAATTTATTTTGAACTGAGTTAACAGGTAAACTACTTATTACTTGTACGCGAGTACAACTTAGATAAATGGGATACTTGGTTAAAGATATTTGTTTGAATTTGTGTGTGAAGAATAGTTGATTTTACCGTAAAACCTACACGATGTAGGTTTTAGCTTACAATGAAGCATGGATGCTGAATATAAGCGGCGGTATAATTAACTATTATGAGCCAATACTAATTCAATAAATATCTTGGAAGTAATCCATTTAGATAAGTTTGTACGGAAGTACAAGTAAGCCAGAACTATAATTTTACCTTTCATAAGATAATTTGCAAAACTCGTTTAAATGCTATAAATTAGCGTAGATAGGAGGTCAGTAGCTCGAAAATTAGCTCTGTGCTTACATAGTGCTTTTTCGAGCCACAAAAACCCACACGTGGGTTTTTGCAGTTTGAGTTGGTGTACTAACTCTCATTTGCAGATGTCTCCAACTCTATTTCTAATTAATATTTCGTACCAAAAATTAGTTTGGGAGGTATTAGCTCGAAAATCAAATCCGTACTAGCATAGTTCTTTTTCGAGCCACAAAAACCCACACGTGGGTTTTTGCAGTTTGAGTGGACATACTAACCTCTTATTAGCAGAGGGTAGCCACTCAACATGTAAATCAAATTTTAATGCTATAAATTAGCGTAGATAGGAGGTTAGTATGTCTATTACATTCGACGAACTAGATAAACAATTAATTGATTTGTTGCAAACCGATTCTTCTATTTCAAATAAGGATTTGGCTGAAAAGGTTGGGCTATCCCCTTCTGCTTGCTTAAGCCGTACAAAACGTCTCAAAGAAATGGGCGTTATCAAGAAATTTGCTGCAATTGTTGATGAAAAAATGCTAGGTTATGAGGTTATTGCATTTACTTTCATAACCTTGTCTCCTCATAACAGAGATGTAACTAATGCTTTTCTGGCAAAAATTAAAGAGACACCTCAAATACTAGAATGTTATAATATCAGTGGAAGCTGGGACTATTTAATTAAAATTGTTGCACATGATCTTGTCCATTGCCGGGATTTTTTAATAGATACACTTTTAACCTTTCCAGGGGTAAACAAAATAGAAACAAGTATGGTTCTAAGTACTGATAAGAGAAGTTTCAGCCTCCCCTTTGATTTAGATGAATCTCAGAATAAAGTTTAACTTATTTATTGAAATAACTAGGATGTTAGTAACTATAGTGGTATAATCAAAATAATAAAAGTAAAGACTGATGTAGGTATTTTACGTATCAGTGGAAAGTTGAGTTATTTGTTGTAAAATCAATCAACTTACTCAGTTAAATTAAAGTAACCAAAATCATATAAAAAGCTACAATTGCAATATTTAAGTTAGATTACTTTGTAAATAACTATTAATAAACTTGAGCACAGATAGACTTTTATGTGAGATATTTTAATTTTAGCTTAGAAACAAATAGTATAATAGGAGTTCAAAAGAATGCCATTCGATGGAATCGTAACTAAATGTATTGTAAACGAACTAAATCTTTTGCTTTCAGGAGGAAGAGTAGAAAAAGTTTTTCAACCCGAAAATGATGAAATAATTTTACTAATACGCTCAAATGGTCATAATTATAGGCTTGTGGCTAGTGCAAACGCCAGCTATCCTCGCCTTCACATAACCTCTGTTCAAAAAGAAAATCCTCAAACTCCGCCTGTATTTTGTATGCTTATGCGAAAACATATTTCTGGCGGAAAATTACTTAATATTAGCTTCCATGATTATGAAAGAGTTATTTCACTAAATGTGGAATCAGTTAATGAACTTGGTGATTTATCTGTTAAAAGAGTAGTTATAGAAATTATGGGTAAGTACAGTAATATAATTCTACTTAACAGCGAAGACAAAATAATTGATGCAGTAAAACACATTGATAGTGACATTAGCAGTGTAAGAGAAATTATGCCTGCAAGACAATATTTTCTACCTCCCGCACAGGACAAGCAGCAGCCTGAAAGCATATCCCCCTCTACTCTACTAGAATGCGACATAAGTGCGGCAAAAAATATTGAAAGCTTGCTTTTAAGCTGTATAAAAGGGTTTAGCCCTTATACCTGCAGAGATATTTGTATTAGCGCAGGTGTTAATCCGAAAACCCCATTGTCTGAATTGCTTAATACCGACAAAGTAAATATTGCTTCTGCACTAAGCAATTATATAGATAAAATTAAAAACAATGCCTTTACGCCTTGTATTATTTATCAAGATAAAAATGGTTTGCATCCAATTGATTTCTACTGCTTCTTGCCATCACAATATGAGTATATTCAGCAATATGACCTTCTTTCATCTGCTCTTGACGATTTTTATGCTCGTCGGGATACCTCAGAAAGACTTGGGCAAAAAAAAGGTGATGTAGTCAAAATTGTAAAAAATGGTATAGATCGTTTAGAAAAGAAAGTCTCCATATTTACAGATACATTGAGAGACGTGGCCGATAGAGAAAAATTAAAGCTGTATGGTGAGCTGATTACTGCAAATATATACTGCATTCCAAATGGAGCAAGCTCGGCAAAAGTTTTAAATTATTATAGCGAAAATGAAGAATATATAGATATCCCATTAAATGAATACAGGTCAGCTCAGGATAATGCGCAAAGATATTTCAAACAGTATTCCAAGGCTAAAAGTACTTATTTAAATGTAACAGAACAGCTTCGAGATGCGCTTACTGAACTCCAGTATTTTGAGAGTGTTAAAGCCATGCTGGATAACTGCGGTACAAAACAGGAAATTGATGAAATTCGCCAGGAACTAATAGATCAAGGTTATATGAGGTCATCTGTCAGAAATGCCAGAAAAAAATTAGATAAGCCATCTTCACCTTTAGAATTCACTTCAGTTGATGGTTTCCAAATTTTGGTCGGAAAGAACAATAAACAAAATGATTTGCTAACATTGAAAATTGCTGGTGCTTATGATATATGGCTTCATACCAAAAACATTCCTGGCTCTCACGTAATTATCAGAACCGAGCGTCAGAATGTACCAGATTCTACCCTGTTAGAAGCAGCCATTTTAGCAGCATACCACAGCAGTGCGAAAATGTCCTATAATGTTCCTGTAGACTATACTATCATAAAAAACGTAAAAAAACCAAGTGGCGCAAAGCCAGGAATGGTTATATATGAAAATTTTAAAACCATAAATGTTACACCTGATGAAACAAAGGTACATGCTTTAAAGTCAAAATAAAAGCATTAAATACTTAATATAAACTATTTAGATTTACCATATAGGAGGAGTATACATGATATCCAATAAAATTAGTTACAATATTAAAAACTCATCTATGATAAGAGCTATGTTCGAAGAAGGTGAGAAATTAAGAAAGCTTTATGGAAACGATAAGGTCTATGACTTTTCTCTGGGGAATCCAGATCCAGAGCCACCAGCTGAGGTTAAAGCTGCGCTGCGTGAGCTTGCTAATTCAGAAGAATTAAAAATACATGCATATATGAATAATGCAGGTTATCCCGAAGCAAGGGAAACCATCGCACAAAAAATTAATAAAGAAACTGGATTAAAACTCAATTTTAATAATATAGTAATGACAGTTGGAGCTGGCGGAGCTTTAAATGTAGTATTAAAAACTCTTTTAAATCCAGGCGAAGAAGTAATTGTTTTCGCTCCATATTTTGTAGAATATAACTCCTATATTGATAATCACGGAGGAAAAATAAAAATTCTTGATACTGACCACAGCACATTTTTGCCTGATGCCGAACTTTTGGAAAAAAACATAACGGCAAGCACAAAGGCAGTACTTATTAACACCCCAAATAACCCTACAGGCGTAGTATATAATAGAGAAATATTAAACAGTATAGCAAAGGTTTTAGAAAGAAAAAGTAAAGAGTTTGGGCATACAATTTATATTATCTCCGATGAGCCCTATAGAAAATTAGCTTATGATGTAGAAGTTCCTAACATATTAACAATATACAGAAATTCAATTATGATTGACTGCTTTAGCAAGTCCCTATCCCTTCCTGGTGAGCGTATGGGCTATATAGCTACAAATCCTGACGCTGAAGATATAGACACGCTGATGGGTGGTCTGATTTACTGCAACAGAATTTTAGGCTTTGTAAATGCACCTTCACTTTTCCAAAAGATAGTTGCTAAAACAATTGATTCTTCAGTAGATATAAATATTTATAAAGAAAGACGAGATTTACTTTACAATAGTCTTATAAGCTTTGGTTATGAATGTGTTAAACCTGATGGTGCATTCTACCTGTTTCCTAAGTCATTAATTGCAGATGATGTGGAATTTAAAAACAGAGCTTTAAAATATAATCTCCTTATTGTTCCAGGTTCAGCCTTTGGAGGTCCAGGTTATTTCAGATTAGCATATTGCTGTAGTCTGGAAACTATCAAGAACTCACTGCCCGCATTTGAGGCATTAGCAAAGGAATTTAAATAATTAAAAGTTAATAACTACTTCCATATAAAAAAGGTAGCTGTTCCAAATCAATATTCATTGGAGGCAGCTACCTTTAATTTTACACATACTCTTTTTTTAACCTTTAACTCTTTATGCTGCCTCACGACAACTCAAACTGGCCAGTGTACAACTGATAGTACTTTCCATGCCCGGCAATCAGTTCTTCATGATTTCCACTTTCTATAATTTCACCATTTTCCAGCACAATTATTAGGTCTGCATTTCGTACTGTAGAAAGTCTGTGGGCTATAACAAAAACCGTTCGCCCTTTCATAAGTTTATCCATACCTTTTTCAATAAGGGCTTCTGTTCTGGTATCAATGGAACTAGTTGCCTCATCTAGTATCAAAACAGGAGGATTTGCTACTGCTGCACGTGCAATGGCAATTAGTTGGCGCTGTCCCTGACTCAGATTTGAACCATCTGAAACAAGCATGGTATCATACCCTTGTGGCAAATGCTTAATAAAACTATCTGCATTTGCCAGCTTTGCCGCAACTAAAATCTCCTCATCAGTAGCATCAAGCTTGCCATAACGGATATTATCCCTTATAGTGCCAGTAAATAGGTGCGTATCCTGTAAAACCATAGCAAGAGTGATTCTTAAATCATCTTTTTTTATTTTATTAATATTTATTCCATCATAGATTATCTTTCCATTTTGTACATCATAAAATCGATTTATTAAATTCGTAATGGTAGTCTTTCCAGCACCTGTTGAACCGACGAAAGCAATTTTTTGTCCTGCCTTTGCAAAAAGAGATATATTACGTAGAACCAATTTGTTATCATCATATCCAAAATCTATTTCAGAGAACTGAACATCACCCTTTAACTTTGTATATGTAACTGTTCCATCCTGATGGGGGTATTTCCATGCCAATAAATCAGTAGGTGTGTCACTCTCACTTAAAGTCCCATCCTGATTTTCATTCACATTCACCAAAGTCACATAACCATTGTCTTGTTCAGGCTTCTCATCAATAATCTCAAATATTCTCTCAGCACCAGCAAGCGCAGCAAGTATTGAATTAAACTGTTGACTTATCTGAGTTATTGGCTGAGAAAATGAACGTGTATATTGTAAAAATGATGCTATAGAGCCAATATCTATACGCCCTGAAATAACCAGCATTGCTCCTGCAGCAGCCGTAAGAGCGTAATTTGCATACGTTATATTTCCCAAAATGGGCATCATAATACTAGCGTATGTATGAGCATTTGTTGCCGCTTGGCGAAGGTTCTCATTTAATACAGCAAATTCTCTTTTAGTGGTATCCTCATGGCAAAAAACCTTAACAACCTTTTGACCTTCAATCATTTCCTCTATATAGCCATTTGCCGCACCAACAGCTTTTTGCTGTTTCTTAAAATAATCAGCGCTCTTACTTCCAATCTTTTTAATAATAGCAAACATTACAAAAAGCATAACAATAATTAGAAGTGTTAACAGAGGACTAAGTATTAGCATCATAATAAATGTACCAATAACCGTAATTACCGAAGTTATAAGCTGCGTCACACCATTGCTGATTGCCTCTCGTAGAGTATCAACATCACTGGTATAGCGGCTCATCAGTTCTCCATGTGTACGAGTGTCAAAGTATTTTATTGGCAAGTCCTGCATCCTATTAAATAAATCCTTACGAATGGAATTAAGTGCACAATTGGAAATTTTTATCATTATAAAGCTGTATACATATGTTGATAATGCTCCAGTTAAATAAATAGCACACAATAACAGAATCATATGAATAAAAGGAGTTAAATCAGCTTGTGAAGGTTTACTTCCAATAAGTGGTATAATATGGTCATTAATAAGAGGCTTTAAAAAGTAAGTACCTGCCACACCTGCTCCCGAACTGATTAATACAAAAAATGCCACCAAAATAAGCAACCATTTCTTATTAAGCATGTATCCCATAACACGCGCAAAAGTTTTTCCTGCACTTTTTGGCTTTTGAAAATTATGTTTAGCTGGTCCGGCCATTATGCACTCACCCCTTCCTGCTGTGAATGATATACTTCCTTATAAATCTGGTTATTTTGGAGTAATTCATCATGTGTACCAATTGCGTTTACTTTACCATCATCTAGAACAATGATTTCATCTGCATCGCATACTGAACTAATTCGTTGGGCAATAATAATGGTTGTAATCTCTCTGCTATACTTTCGTAGTTCTTCACGAATTTTTGAGTCTGTTGCTGTATCCACGGCACTTGTACTGTCATCTAGAATTAGAACCTTGGGGTTTTTTAACAAAGCTCTTGCAATACAAAGGCGTTGCTTTTGGCCACCCGAAACATTTACACCACCTTGCCCTAACTCAGTTTCATAGCCTTTTGGAAAGCTCACTATAAAATCATGCGCTTGAGCTACCTTACATGCAGCAAAAATTTCCTCATCAGTAGCATTTTCATTTCCCCAAAGCAAATTGTCCTTGATAGTGCCTGAAAACAGTACATTCTTCTGAAGCACCATTGCAACTGCATCTCTTAATACATTTAATTTATATTCACGTACATCTACACCACCTATAAGGACTTTTCCTTGTGTGACGTCATACAGCCTTGGGATAAGCTGAACCAAGGTGGTTTTTGAAGAACCTGTGCCACCAATTATGCCAACTGTTTGCCCTGACTTTATATGAATATTTACATGCTCAAGAATATTAGTATCAGCTTGAGAATTGTACTTAAAATATACATCTTCAAAAGTAATTGAGCCGTCCTTTACTATCTGCTTTCCGCTTCCTTTTGCATCTGAAATATCTGTCTTCTCGTCAAGCACTTCTATAATTCTTTTAACCGAAGCGCGGGATAGTATTACTGTAATAAGTACCATAGATATCATCATAAGTGACACCAATATTTGTGTAACATAGCTTATGAAGCTAATTAATTCCCCTGTAAGCATATCACCTGCAATTATCATATTTCCGCCAAACCACAGGATAGCAACAATACAAGAGTATATTGTGATTTGCATAAATGGCATATTAAAGATAACAATTTTTTCAGCCTTAATTGACGCATTCATCAGCTCATCGTTAGCCGCTTTGAATTTGAGTTTTTCATATTTTGAACGTACAAAGGCCTTTACAACTCGTATAGCAATTAAATTCTCTTGAACCGAGGAATTTAGCGCATCATATTTTTTTAGTAATTTTGAAAAACGTGGATAAGCCAAGCCTGCAATTACTACAAAGACAATTGCCAAAACTGGAATAGCTAACAGGAATACATTCACAAGTCTTTTATTTATTGTGAATGCCATAATAGTTGCACTAACCATCATAACAGGCGCACGTACCAACACTCGAATAATCATCATAAAAGAATTCTGTGTGTTATTAACATCAGTAGTTAGTCGAGTAATCAATGATGCTGTGCTAAATTTATCTATATTAGAAAATGAAAAATCCTGAACCTTGTTAAACAAACCTTTTCTAAGCTCGCTGCCAAGACCCATGCCTGCAGTTGCTCCGAACTTTGAGCCAAGTGCCCCAAAAAGCAACGAAATTAGTGCCATTACCACCATAAGCCCGCCTGTTTGCAGAACGTACGCAATATCCTTTGACGGAATACCCTTATCAACTATTTTAGCCATAAGAAAGGGTATTCGTATCTCCAAAAGTACTTCACCTACAATGGCTAATGGGCATAGTATTGCATAAATTGAATATTTTGATAAATAAGGTAATAATTTTTTAATCACTATCAACTTCCTCCCCATTTTGATGAGCAAATAGCTTTTTCCCCTCAGCAATAAGAGAAAAAATTGACTTATCTGCAAGTTCATCTGTAGAAAGATTTTTTATCATTCTTTCATAATAGCCATAAAGCTGCTGACATTCTTCATCAGAAAAGCCCGAAAACATTTGAGCATCCACCTTATCAAAGTCCTCCCGGCATTTATATGTAAGCTCTTTGCCTTTTTCTGTAATCTTTAATCTGTTATATCTCAAATCACTTTCATCCACCATTTTTTCAAGTAGACCAGCTTTTTGCATGCGCTTTACAGATGTCGCTATTGATGCCGGAGATACCTTCATAAAGTCTGCAACCTCTCTCTGAGTACAGTTGTTATGATTTGCAACATATTCAAGTATTGGGGGCTGTCCAAAGTATAATCCATTTTTTGAAGCTTGCTTTTGAATATTAATTCTATGGAGTATACTAAGCGTATTCATTTTCTTAGCTATATCTAAAAAAGATATTTTCATATATTTATCTATATTGGACAATTTATATGTACAAAGTCCAATAAAACACTCCTTTCTGGCAAGTTTTTCCTATTATATGTATATATTCGGTATATTCTTTTTTTAAGCATCAATTCAAATTTATTTTTAGAACTTTGCCTTTGTTTAGCTTATAACAACTTCCACTTTCTTGAATTTCATATATTTTAAACAAAAAAATAATCATATTAATCCCACACGCATTCAAAGTATACTTAAAAGCACGATTCACTTATGGCGAAGACTTTGAGCTGTAATAGACTTTAGTAAAACAACTAATAGTTAACCGGTTTATTATTTTATAATATAATTCTTATAACTCCAATTGTCAATATGTATTTGTCTATTTAACAATAATATCCTCAAACTTCGCAAGCTTAGCCCTAATTGTGTGCGAAGCTTGAGTTTTTATTGTTCTTCCACATTATAAAATTAATTTTAATTAATTAGGCTTATCCACAGCAATACTATCACCATAAGCAGCCTTACTGAAAATGTTTTCAGCTTCAACCAAGGGTATACCCTCTATACTTATTTTTCCCATATCACTCTCACCTATTTTTTTATTAGCGCATTCAAATAAATATCTTACTCCCTGTGGTCTAAAGCCCAAAAGCCTTGCAACTACTGTATCAGCAGCAACAGGATCACAGCCCGCAATTACCAAACCAGTATGTCGGGCAATGCCTTTTGAAGGTCCTGTGCCAATCATAGCAGGGCTTGCACTTATAATGGATATATCAATAGGGATTTGCTCTGCCATAGCTGAGATAAAGCTATGCAGTTCCCTATGTATCCCTGTTTGTTTCTTTGGGAATCCATGTTCTTCAGCAGGAGGCCAACCCATAGCAATGTTTTTGATAGCAGCTGAAACAGTTGCTTCCTCATGATATTTTAGTTGCGTAAAAGAAATTAAGACTGTCATTTCATTTAATATCTTATTTATATTTGTTGAAGAAACAATTGAATGATTTAAATTAATCCTATCAAATGGTCCGTGATTCAAATCAATGAATTCAACACCTTCTTCTGAAATGATGCTGCTATATCCTACTGCATCCATAACATTTTTAGTTTCATCATCTGCAGAACCAGCGGCTATTACTAGCCTTTTAGGATTTTTCTCCTTAACTAGTTTTATAATCTGCCTCAAACTCTCTCCCCCAACAACAATAGCAGAATCAGCGTTTTGACTTTTCACCCAATTAGGTGTTATTACTACTACATCATTATTATTTATAGCCGTCATCACTTGAAGCAGTTCAAATGCCTGCATTATTGCAATTGCTTCGTCATTATTATGAGTAATTGCTACTTTTGAATTCCTCCAGCGTCTTTGTCTCATAGTCTATCTCCTTTTGATTAGTACCTTTAATAAAACTAGTATACTTTCAACATCTAAACCCATTTAATTATTTAGATGCCCTCAAGCCAAATTTCTAATATCTTAATACTACTTAGAAATTAAATATAGAAAGCAGTACTACTTAATGATAGTTAAACTGCGCTTGTTAATTTCTTCAATAATATTCTTGCCAAAAAGGGCACAAAAAAACCTCTATCTGTGTAGAGGTTATAAATTATATATTTTAAATTTTCTATGTATTTTCCAACACAACACCAATATTCATTAGTCTCTTGAAACACAAACCAATAGTATGCCCTCATCAATGGTAACAGTAGCTTCATCCTCTAAAAACTCATTACTCACACCCCATGATGTAGCAAGAAGCATTGTAGCATTATCAAGTCTATATTTTAGTCCATAAGTTGTAACTCCTGTAACCCTATCAGAAATAGGAATTAATGATAACTTATAGTTTTCTTGTTTTTTTAAAGTAATAGATGAATTAATAATATATATTATGTTATGCTCATCAACAATACATGCCTTAATCCCTTTATCCATACACTTCTTGAGCAAAAACACATTAGCTAAAGAATGATCTATTCTAGAACCCATTGCACCTATAAAAAGCAACTCATCGGCGCTCATTTCTACTGCCTTATCAATTGCAAGCTCAGAATCAGTCATATCCTTTTCTGCTGGGAATTTATAATTCTCAACTCCAAGGTCAACAAAATAATGCAAATCTTCAGTATTTGCAGAATCAAAATCACCAATGAGGATATTAGGAATAACTCCCATTGCCCTTAAATGCCTTGCTCCACCGTCAACAGATATAATATAATCATCCGTATTAATATGTTTTTTTATTAAATCATAATCATTAATTGAACCATTACAAACTAATACAGCTCTCATTATCCCAAAATCGCCCTTCAAATATCATATTAATCCCAGTATATAAATATCACTATAATCTCAAATAGATTTCTTAAAAGCATTCATTCTCAATTGTTTTATAGCCTCAATAGGGTCAACTGAATTATATACTGCAGAACCTGTAACAATAATATTTGCACCGGCTCCAACAACTACATCAATATTTCCTGCATTAATTCCACCATCAACTTCAATATCTATATTAAGTTTGTTTTTAACTATCATGTCTTTCAAGGTTTTAATTTTCTGTGTTGAAAGCTCAATATATTTTTGTCCGCCAAAGCCAGGATTAACGCTCATTATTAAAACCATGTCTACTTCCTGCAAAACATATTCCAACGCAGTTAATGGAGTAGCAGGGTTGAGAGCTAATCCAACCTTCTTTCCACAGCTCTTTATAATTTGAAGAGTTCTATGCAAATGTATATCAGCTTCTGCATGAACAGTTATAATATCTGCCCCTGCCTCAGCAAACTTTTCTATTTGGTTACTTGGATTTTTTACCATCAAATGAACATCAAATGGCTTTTTTGTTACTTTTCTTATAGCTTTAACAACTTCATGTCCTATTGTAATATTGGGAACAAATTGTCCGTCCATAACATCAATATGAATTAAATCAGCGCAGCTATCTACTCTTTTAATTTCATCATCAAGACAAGAGAAATCTGCAGACAATATTGAAGGCGCAAGCTTAAGCATTTTATCATCTCCTTGATTCCGACTTTTTGTTTTTGTACTGAGGAATATCCTTTAATGCATTATAAATGTGTGTATATCTCTGAAATCTCCCAATATCTATTTCACCACATTCTACAGCTTCTCTTATAGGGCATTTGGGCTCTGTTATATGACTACAGGATGTAAATTTGCATGTATTTAAATACTTTCTAAATTCAGGATAATAATTTTCAATTTCATTATATCTGATATCTTCTAATTCAAAGGAGCTGAAGCCAGGTGTATCAGCAACATAACCGCCATTTTTAAGTTCAAGTATTTCGGCATGTCTTGTAGTGTGTTTCCCACGCTCTAATTTATTACTGACGCTTCCTGTTTCCATAACCCATGAATCCATTATATGATTGAGTATTGTTGACTTTCCAACACCTGATTGTCCTGCTAGGCATGAAATATGACCCCTTAATTTCTCTTGTAAAAGCTCATACCCTACATTAAGAATAGAGCTTACTTCAATACAATCATACCCAACTTTTGAATATATTTCACTTATATTTTTAGCTACTTCATCCTCTAAATCAATTTTATTAATACATATAATAACATTTAGCCTTTTCTTCTCTGCTGTAATAAGCAGCTTGTCCAATAGCAAAAAATCAGTATTTGGAGCTTTTGTTGAAACTACAATAACCATCTGATCTATATTTGCTATTGAAGGTCTAACCAATTCAGAAAAACGTGGGAGAATGTGATCTATAGAACCAATTCTCCCTTGTTCATCAAGTATACCAAAATCAACCTTATCACCTGGAAGAGGTGTAACAGAGTCCTTTCTGAAAATCCCTCTTGGTTTACATTCATATACTATATTACTATTTTCTTCTTTAACATAATAAAAACCACCAATTCCCTTTAGAATAATACCAAGCGGCAAGCAACTACCTCCCCAATTATTTTAAACTTAATTACTCAATTTCCCACATAATCTTTTACGGAATAGTCTCTGACTCTGTATTAGGTGGAGTCTGTGTTTCTTCCGTAGACTCATCAGCTGGTTTTTGTCCTGTTTCATCTGGATCAGTAGTTGTGTCTGTTGGTGGTTCAGTATTTGTTGGTGGTGCAGTCTCTTGAGGAGTGAGAAAAATAGTTACTGAATCCCCCTCAGTCAAATCCTCAAATGCAGCAGGTAATTGCCTGTTAACAATACCCTTTGTAACACCTGCAGGTAATATTTTACCAAGTATCAGCTTCGATTCTGATAAAAGTTTTTCAGCGTCGATTTCTGTCTTGCCAACTAAATTAGGAACTTTTACCGTTTTCAACTCTGCTCCATTACTCACATATACTATAACTTCTGATCCTACCTTTAATTCCTCACCTGCAGCGGGTTCTGTCTTTATAACATAATCAGCCGGTATATCATCATTATATTCAGATACTATCTTTGACGATAATCCAACTGTTTTAATTTCGTTTTCTGCCTCTCTTTTTTCTCTCTCCACAACATCAGGAACTTCTGCCATTTGAGGACCTTTACTAATTGTCAATTCTAAATTTGTATATTTCCCGTCTCTGTATGAAGTACCTGCAGGCAAACTTTGTTCTAAAATAATTCCCTTGGCAATATCATCATTAACCTGCCATCTCTCTGTAACCTTTATTCCTTGAGCGTCTAATTCTTGCTTTACTAAAGAATAATCCATGCCCTTATAATTCCCTATCTCAAAAGTCTCCTTATTACCTTTAGATAATAAGCTTATTGTGAAAAACAGAGCAATTGCTATTACTAAGACACTTGTTATTCCCGCAAGCCAATATGCCGTTGTATTTTTCTTTTTTTGCTTGTCGGCCTCCATATAATTATTATTAGCCGTATTGCTTCTGTTTTGGCTTGGAATATTTGAATTGTTTAGTGGCTGCATCCTTATAGTTGCTTGATTTGAAGCAACCTCCTGACCAATGAAGCCGCCCTGTGGACGAACTAACACCTTGTTCAAATCAACTATCATTGCTGTAGCAGACTGATATCTAAGGCTTTGATCCTTTTGAACCGCCTTAATAATTATTTCATTAACTCCATAAGGCAAGCTTGGCAAAAATTTTCGTGGCTCAGGAGGAACTTCCTGTATATGTTTTAATGCAACAGCTACAGGAGAATCCCCATCAAAAGGCACTCTGCCAGTTACCATCTCATACATTACAATTCCAAGGGAGTATAAATCTGACTTATCATCAATAAAGCCTCCCCTTGCCTGTTCAGGAGAAAAATAGTGCACAGAACCTATTGTACTTCCTACCATAGTTATTGTCGAAGAAGTAACTGCTCTTGCAATACCAAAATCAGTTACTTTTGCAATTCCCTCTTTTGTCATCAAAATATTATGAGGTTTAATATCCCTATGTACAATATTATTCTTGTGAGCATGTTCAATAGCAGAGCAAATCTGTATGCTAATTTTTATAGCTTCTTGCCAATCAAGTGCTCCGTTTTTATTAATATATTCTTTTAAGGTCAATCCATCTACATATTCCATAACAATATAATGGATATTACTCTGGAAACCAACATCATATATTGATACAACATTAGGATGGGACAAACTAGCTACCGACTGTGCTTCAACATTAAAGCGCTTAACAAATTCTTCATCAGTTGAGAATTCAACACGAAGTACTTTAATAGCAACAAACCTATTTAGCAACGTATCCTTAGATTTATATACGACAGCCATACCTCCGCCGCCAATCTTTTCTAATAATGTATATCTATTTCCTAATACTTGACCTTCCATAATCCACCTCAATCTATATTTGCCTACGATTACTGAAATATTATATCCTTCTAACTATTACCGAAATATTATATGCTTCTAATTATTACCATAATATTATATCTTTCCAACTATTACAGTAATATTATCTTCTCCACCCTTATTATTTGCATTTTCTATTAAAGTATCACATGCAACTTGCGCATCTTCAGCATTTTTTATTATTTCCAAAATTTCTTCCTCTGACAGCATATTTGTTAAACCATCAGTGCATACAAGTATCTCATCCTTTTCTAATACATCTATTTCATATGTATCAACTTGTAAATCATGCTCATATCCAACAGCACGAGTAATTACATTTCGCTTTGGATGGTTAATGGCTTCGTCCTTTGTTATTGTTCCATTTTTTATTAGCTCTTCAATAAACGAATGATCACTGGTCTTCTTTTCAATTGAATTACCTCTAATCAGATAAACTCTACTATCTCCAACATGCCCAATATATAGCTTTCTATCCTTCAAAGCAGTAATAATGAGCGTTGTTCCCATGCCCTGTGTGGATTCATCCAGCATAGAATATTTATATAATTCCTTATTGACGTCTATAATAATATTCTTTAACAGTTCTGATATTTCTAGAGTGTCCCAATTAGCCATCAACAAGTGGTTGCTAACCGAGTCAACTGCTTGCTTACTTGCCACATCTCCACATTTATGACCACCCATCCCATCAGCAATGACAAAACAGGGTGGAACACCTGAATATCCAACCAACACATTGCAATGATCTTCATTTAATTGCCGTTTTAATCCCCTATCTGTCCTAAAGCCATACTTCAATCTAATCACTCCTGATACAAACATTAAAAATCCAAAGAATTTTCTATTATTGCTCGAGCCTGTTTTTTCTTAGTTGCCCGCAAGCAGCATTAATATCACTGCCTAATTCTCGTCTAACAGTTGTCTCAATGCCTCTCGATTCCATAATGTTTTTAAATTTATCTATCTGAATTCGTGAGCTTTTTTTGTAACCATTGCCTTGAACTATATTTACAGGTATTAAATTTACATGACACAACATTCCTTTTAAAAGCCCTGCAAGTTCTTTAGCATCCTGCTCAGAATCATTTTCCCCTGATATCATTGCGTACTCAAATGAAATCCTTCGTTTCGTTCTCTCTGTATATATCTTACATGCTGAAATTAATTTGTCAATACAAAATGACCTGTTTATTGGCATCATCTCTGAGCGTTTGTCATCTCTCGCACTATGCAAGGATATTGAAAGAGTAATGGGAATATTCTCTTCTGATAGCTGTAATATCTTTGGTACTATACCGCAAGTAGAAAGTGAAATATTTCTAAAACCTATCATTAATCCCTCGGGATGATTAACAATCCTTAAAAATTTAATTACATTATCATAATTATCTAAAGGCTCACCAATACCCATTAAAACAACATGTCCTATTCTGTTGCCAGAATCCTGCTGCATAGTCATTATTTGATCTAGCATTTCACCAGCAGTCAAATTCCTTGAAAAGTTTGCTCCTGTTGAAGCACAAAAAGTACAACCCATTTTACAACCAGCCTGTGAAGATATGCATGCAGTAAAGCCGTACTTATACTCCATTAATACACTTTCAATTATATTCCCATCTTCAAGTTCAAACAAGTATTTTGCAGTAGAGTCTAGCTTTGATTTGAGTTTATTGGCCAGCTTAATTCTGCTAATTTTACTAACCTCACTAAGCTCTTGCCTAAGCTGTTTAGATATGTTTGTCATATCGTCAATTGAATTAATTCCACTGTTTACCCATTTGAATATCTGCTTTGCCCTAAAACGCTGCTGCCCCATATC
>JAEWZA010000165.1 GCA_023395575.1 Bacillota bacterium | reverse complement strand
GTTCCAAAAGTTGATTGAAGCCGGAAAAGCTGACAAGGCAATTATTAAAAAGCATGTAATAAAGGGAGATGGAGTACAAAAAAAGAAGCGAAATAATGTATTAATCACAAAGCTGAAAACTGTATTAGGCAAATATTTTGACATACTCCTTGAAATACTTCTCCCTAAATTGTGGAGCAAAAAAGAGCAACGAAGGATAGAAAAGGAACTGAGTTTGATACATGATGACTCTTTTGACATTGATAAATTGGAGGCTGATGAATACGAAGTTTTAAAAGAAAAAGAGCATATATCAATAAATGAGTCAAAAAAAATATCAGCAAATAGATTAACAGTCAAATCTCCAAATAAGACATTGGGTGAAGGCTTACTAAATGTAATTTCTCTAAATAATAAAAAAAGTAGTAACAAGCAGTCCTATAATGAATTAGAAAAACTGATAAGTAATCTATCAATAAAAGAAGGCGGTATTGTGCTGGGAAAGAAAAAGTTATTGGGAGGCAGAGAGCTTATTTACTATTCCGCTGAAGACGGGCACATTATTTGCCTGGGAGCTACCAGGTCGGGAAAGAGCAGAACCCTTGTAATACAGAGTATATGCCTTATTGGTCTTTCAGGTGAAAGCATGGTTATTTCTGACCTGAAGGGAGAGCTAAACCAGTATACAGCTGAATTTCTGAAAAGGCTTGGTTACAAGGTTGTAGTTCTTGACTTCAAGAACCCTCTGAAAAGTGATAGGTACAATTTATTACAGCCGGTAATTGATGCTATTGACAATGACAACATACCCCTTGCAACAGAATGTGTTTGGGATCTAGTTGGTATCCTAGTAGGAGAAGCAAAGGGCGAAAAAATATGGACAAACGGCGAAGCTTCCACAATAGCATGTGCAATAATGGCAGTGGTGTATGACAACAGGGAAGGCGAAAGAAGAAAATATCAGACACTTACAAATGTATACTACTTTATAGCCGAAATGTGTAAGCCTGTAAACAAGAAGCTGCCCATAGTAGAATATGTAAAGCAGCTACCTTACAATCATCCAGCAAAGCCCCTTGTGGCAATATCTGAAATAGCACCTGAGAGAACAAGAGGCAGTTTTTATACCGCAGCACTTACAACATTAAAGTTATTTACATCAAGCTATTTAAATGCAATGACACTGAGCAGTGACTATAATCCTAAAGACCTAGGCAGGGAAAAAACAGCCCTGTTTTTTGTTTTACCTGATGACAGACCAACCTATTACAGCATAGCCTCCATACTTGTACTTCAGCATTATATACAATTAGTAAATGAGAGTGATACGAGGGGCGGAAGGCTAAAAAAAAGGGTGAACATGATACTTGATGAATTTGGAAATTTTGCACCTATACCATACTTTGATACGCTGCTTACAGTAGGTGGAGGAAGGGGAATTAGATTTAACTTATTTGTACAGGACTTTGCACAGCTTGAAAGCAAATACGATGAAAAAGTTGCAAAAACTATAAAAGGAAATTGCCACATATGGGATTACCTGCAGAGTGATGATCAGGATACCTTGAAGGAGATATCTGATAAGCTGGGGCAATACACAATATCTACATACTCCTTATCAACACAGACAAGCAAATACCAATCTGCATCCTCAACAGCCAGTGTAAACCTTACAGGCAGAGCACTTTTAATGACGGAGGAAATAAAACAAATTACCAGACCATACAGCCTAGTAACTTCAAGAGCAGATCCAGTAATAATGTATTCACCTGATTTGTCAAAATGGCATTTCAACACAATGTTAGGACTTGGAAATGTAAAGCACAATATAAAAGCAAGAGATTATCGAGAGAAGCAAAGACCAGAAAAAACAACAAAACAACAAGCAGAGAATATTGAGCTGTGGACTGATTGCTGGAAGTACTGGCAGGAGGTATGCGAAGGAATGCAGGAGTCACAACCCCAGGCACAACAGATACCCTTTCCAATAAGACGAACCATCAGGAGGGATGATGAGTACTACTAAAAGTCAATTAGTTCAAATCTTAACACAATATGAATTGAAATTTACTGTTTTTAACTGATTGTAATTCACTTTAGCAACAAGAGCAGGATGGTAAACAATGATGAAACAGCATTATATTACAGAGAGGATGATTATAAATGGAATACTGCGGAAGCTGCATAAGTTTTGATGAAAGTATAGAAGGTAAATGCAATAAACTTAATATTCCCTGCAAAGCAGGACAAAAGACATGTATGTATTTTAAGAAAAAGAATGACAGCAGAGCTAAAGGAAGTGAGGGGGGAAATGCTTAAAAAAATATTTCATGTAAATGATGGATTGGATGGGGTTGTGTTAGCAAAAAGTAGAAAACAAGTAATACATATAATTGCTAAAGAATATGGCTATCACAAAAGTGTTATAAGACAATATGTGAAGAATGAAAAAAAGGGTAAAATTGATGATGAAATTTGGGATGTTCAGCCTGTACGTAAAAAGAGCAATGGTGGCAGGTCAAGAGTTTTAGGCTATTATGAATAGCTGCAGCTTGATTACATTCAGTTGAAAGGAGATTTTTTGTGAATGTATTTGATATATTAAGGAAAATAGGATACGACATAATATCAATAAATGATGGTGTATATACTGTTAGGAATACAACTGAAAAAATTCAGGATATGGTCAAAGAAACTGAGGATGGCGAATCTGATGATGCTGATATTTATGGCACCTTTAATCTTGTTGTAAATGAAGTAAAGTTTAATGGCTTTGGGAATCTGAGTGTTTCATTCAGAAGACTTGAGCATCCCGATGAAGCCTTGGATATTTATGAATATAGAAATATGGATAAAGAATACAATTAAAAGTATAGCATTAGAAAATTAAATGAATGGAGATGAGTGTAATGGAAATAGTTTTATGTTTTTTAAGTATTGTGTTCTTTATATTACTGTTAATTACATCATTATATATGAAGATGTATAAAAATATTAATGTCATTTCAAAGTGGTATTACTCTTTGATTTACCTGTTGGGGGGAATAATATTTATTTGCCAAGCACTAACGGACAAGCAGCTAGGATATAGAATGTTTTATTGCTTTGAAGGCATATTATTCTTAGCTATCTCAGTCTATTATTACAAATTACGAAAAGAGTTAAATATAAAAAAATAATTATATCTGCACCTTCAAGGGTGTATTTTTTATGCTTTGAAAAAGTTACAAAAAATAAGGGAGGAATGTCATATCAATAAAGTTGTTTTAATGGGAAGACTTACAAAAGACCCAGAACTAAGATACACAACTAAAAGCAATACGGCTGTAGCAAGCTTTACACTAGCGGTAAATAGACGTTTTGCACAGCAGGGGCAACCTCAGGCTGATTTTATAAATATAATAGCATGGAACAAGACAGCCGAGTTTGCAGCAAAGTACTTTATAAAGGGACAACAGGTGGCAGTTGTTGGCAGGATTCAGACCAGAACCTGGGATGATAGTGAGGGGAAACGCCATTATATTACCGAAGTAGTGGCAGATGAAACCTATTTTGCTGATAGTAAACGTAACAGTGAATCAGGAGGAAACTCTTCACAAAAAACATATTCGCAAAGCGACAATACAGGTGATGGCTTTTATCCAATGGATGAGGAAGATGAGCTACCTTTTTGACAAGTAGAAATACACTATAATGCAGTGGTTATCAGTTAAGAAAGAAATGGAAAAGGAAAAGCTTAAAACATTCACACAAATTTCATAAAATAATCAATAATAATTAACATATTACAGCTATTATATATACATAGCCTTTTTTGATTTTTTCATATCCCCTATAATATTTTATAGAAGCTCTGGCAACGGGGCTTTTTTGTTTTAAAAAATAATAAAAAAGTAGACTTAAAAACACTAGTCAACCTTTTAGCTATAGTCCTAACCGGGATTATAGCTATTTTATATCCAAAATCAAAAAGAAATGGAGAGTGATATTGTTGGAAGAAACATTATGTATTAACTGCAAAAGACCAATGAAGGGGGATGATAAAAAGTGGTTTTGTGATTGTGGAATGACGGTTTGGAAGGTTACTTCAGGAAAACTTCTGTCACCTGTACATTTAAAGCAGCTTATGGAGCAGGGACAGTCAGAAGTGCTTAAATTTATATCAAGAAAGAATAAGCCTTTCAAAGCAAAACTTGTTGTCAACGGGACACAAGTTGAATTTGACTTTGATACTGAAAGCAGTAGAGAGGGTGATGAATCATCGAGATATATGGCACTGGACAGGAAGGAAATAAGGGTAAGAGTTGAATCGGCTCAACCAGGTATAGTTGATTTAACAATAGAAAGTGTTGATATGTCCAGGTTCTATCAGAAAATTAATTTCGGATTATGCTCAACTAGAGAAGCAGAGTGTATGGGAATTATAGTAGCTGCTGATTATGCAAAGTTCTATATTCCTGAATACAGAGATAAGACAATGCGAATACAGGTTAACTCCGAGGAATTTTCAAACTATATACTAAGGGAAACAAAGCCCAGAGATAAGGAAATGCAGTTTTTAATACAATTTGCATGGAACAAGCTAACTGAATTTAGAGCATTTGAGGCTGTCTACACTCCCAAAAAGAGAAGAAAAAACGAGGGCAGTAATGTATCTAGAAAATTTCCCTTTGGTATCTTTCCTTGGCTTGATAAGGTTACGGAAAGTCAGGAACTAGAAGAGAATATAAGAGTGTTCCTGCCACACAATCCTGCTGTTTATAGGCAGTTTAAAGCATCCTTCCATGTAGCAAGGTTATTGGAGGTTGACGATGATGAATACCTAATATACGAGGTTCCGATAACACTTGAAAATGCATTAAACACCTGGTTCTCTATGGTATCCTCTAATCCATCAAATACAATAAAAATACCGACAAGAACAT
>JAEWZA010000120.1 GCA_023395575.1 Bacillota bacterium | reverse complement strand
TACCGCCGCTTACATTCAGCATCCATGCTTCATTGTAAGCTAAAACCTACATCGTGTAGGTTTTACGGTAGAATTAACTATTCTTCACCTACAAATTCAAACAAATATCTTTAACCAAGTACCCCATTTATCTAAGTTGTACTCGCGTATAAGTAATACGCAATAAGTAATTTAACTGCAAACTCAGTTCAAAATAATTAGCACGACTGGTTAATTCATACAATTATTTTATAAACCTTGTAGGCAAGCTTAAAGTATTTACTTACTGATACTTCCGTACAAACTTATCTAAATGGATTACTCCCAAGATATTTGTTGAATTAGTATAAGTTCATCATAGTTTATTATACCGCCGCTTATATTCTGCAGCTTAATCGTGTAAGCACTGGGTACCAGTAATAGTAACACTAATTGTTGTTGTGTTGTTGTTTTCAGCATTCAAAGTATCAACATTACTGCCATTAGAATCTTTCCATTCAGCTATAAGCTTGTACTTCTGTGTTGCACTTTTATTAGCTGTAAATGCTTTTTCTACATCAAAGGACATCTGACCGTTCTTAATAACTGTAGAGCCAACTTGATTATTGTTTTCATCGAATATGCTCACGTTCAGTCCATCAATTGGTTGTTTGCCTGCTTCTGCAGCTACATTTAATGAAACTGTCATATCAGTATCAACTGCATTAACTGTACCATTGGCATTAAAGTTAACAACTTCAAAATCCCACTCAGTTTTTTCTGATGGTGCCAATTCAATGTCAGGAAAATAGGTTTCATTATTTCCTATATAAAAAGACTTAGTAGCTACACTTCCGGTAATTGGTGAAAGTGTTTTGGTATAAGTTGCAAAAGTTCCTGCTGCCATTGAAGTAGCAATAGTAAGTATAAGTGCTCCTATAATAATATGCTTTTTCATATAAGCCTCCTGGCCCTCTTTGGGCTAAATTTAATAATAAGGATAATAAAATATCCTTGTAGAATTACATGGACATGGTAATTCCATGAAAGTAGTAATACTATTTCGCATTTAAAATAAAAAATGATATATTATGAATCACAGCTTACGTAGTGTACTGCATAAGCAGTAGAACTATAGGATTGACAATTAAGTACTTATCATTTGTAAATTTCATATTGGTTTACATAAAACAAACAACATGTATGATTATATACTTAGGCTTGGTTTAGGTCAACAGGAATATTATAGAAAAGCTTGGACTTTCAGACATGAAAAATGATTACTTTGTAAGATAAAAAAATCAATTTTCATTCTCTTTAAAGCTACTATTAATTATATATCGAAGCATTGCAACTATAGGCTTATAATAAAATAGTAGAATTATTGGTATGAACAACAACATCAAACGGCCTATTGTGCTATTAGCAAAGAGTATTAATAGGCCAAGCCATCGGCTTCTGCCAATGTACTTTCCGTAAATTTGATTTGTGTTTATAGTTTCTCTATAAACTTTACCTTCATTATCAGAAGGATGGTTATCAATAGAAACAATTACTATACCTGCTTGAGATAATTGCACCCTTGCAATGTTTGCTTCTCCATTAGCTTCGTAGATTACTATATCCCCGTTAGAAGCTTCAACTTCATCTGTTTTTTTGAAAAACACTAGGTCGTTATACATAATTGCTGGCTGCATTGTATCTGATTGAAATACATAGGGAATAACCTTAAATATTGATATTTCTTTTCTAGCTGTAGATATAGAGATTAGAAGCACTATTATGTTAATAATGATAAATGACAATATTACAATAAATAATAATGAGTTTAATATTTTTGTCAAAATTCTGAGCTTTGTATCTGCATCAATTTTGTGAGTTGTATTTTTTTTGAGTTTAGAATCAGCTTGCATTGTAATTATTACATCATCAGATATATCATAATCCATAGTATAGAAGGAGAAGTTGTAATATTCTGCGTTTATTTTTCCTTTTGCAATTATTATTAGAATACATATTATGGAAGCTAAAATCAGAATAGAAATATATTTAGAAAATTGAGATAAAATATGTATGCTTTGAAAGTTGCTTTTATCGCTTATAAGGCTGTAATATCCTAGAAAATACTTGAGAACTGCAATTAATAAGATTGAGATAAACATTACATAGTTTGATAGTATACCTTTTTTAAAATAAAGTGAAGAGGTCATAGAAACAATAATTATAAATATAAAATCTATTAATCCTAATGCAAAAATAGGAATAATATACTCAAGTACTAATGGATATTTTAATAAGGTAGTTAAAAAAAGCATTATAAAAAAACCAAACCCATAAATAAAAGTTATTGTTATGAGTCTAGCATACAGTTTGGTAAAAATCATTTTAATTGGACTAAAGCCAAATTTAATTGGAATATACCATTTGTTGTTTCGTATTTCATCAAAAGTAAGAAAGTGATAGTTAGTTGCTAAATATACAACAATAAAAAGATAGAAAAAATCTACATAAATTAAAAGTGTACTAAAACAAGTAGGGCTCATATACTTGGGGACAGCATCGGATAATACACTTTTATCAAAGGTTCTAAGAATATAATGAACTGCAAAAGAAATCAGTGCAAGAAACAGAGCATATCCTAGACGCTTTTTTTTACTGATTGAATGTTCAAAATAAGATTCTGTTAATTCTTTATTTAATATGCTTTTATTGTATATCATGTTGTCTCATCAATCCTTGAATTGAATTTTTAATGTTTTTTTTGTTTTTCACAACAAAGGTCGGATCTATTTTATAGGAGCCTAATGTATTAAATAACAGTGTACTTGCTTGCTTACTGTCTGAATTAGTAATAACCTTCAAAGTGCTATATTCAATATAATACTCAAATTGCGGCAGAGCATATCTAAGTGATTGTACTGTATAGTTTAAATTTTCTGCTTCAATTAGATAGGTTACTCTGTCATATTCAAGAAATTTTTTAAGAGTATCATTATAAAGTATTCTACCTTTATCTATATAACATACATGGCTGCTAATAGTTTGAGCAAGTTTATAGCACTGGGTACTAATAATTAACGACTTTCCTAAGTATGGAAGACGTGAAGTCAATTTGGTTATTGCATTTACTTCTTTTGGTGAATAGTGGAGTCTGGGTAGATTAAAGATTATTAGTATACTATCGCTTAACATTGCTGCAACTAGAATAACTATGGATTTTTCTTGAATAGTAAGCATAGAGATGGGAGTAAGGCATATATATCCCAAGTCTGAAGCTACAAGATAATTAAGCAGATATTCCTGCCTGTCAACAGACTTTCTGCTAGAATTGCTCGTAATAAACATCAAATATTCCAGTACATTCATATTTCCAAATGCCATACTGGTACTGCCAATATAAAATACATGGGGGAGGATGGTACTTTTTTTCTTAGTGGTGTCAAAGCCTGCAATCATCAATTTACCCTTCTCATATGCTTTAGCATTTGCCATAATTTCAAGTAAAAGCTTGATTTCATATACAGAGCTTCCAAGTACAGTCCATAGTTCACCTGGATTTGCACAAAAATTAATATCTTTTAAAACCTGTTCAATGGGTAGGCCAGGCTGCAGTTTATTTCCATAAAATTCGTTCGAATAAAGATTTTTCAAAAGTATTGTAGTTTGTTGCATTTAATTAACCTCAAAATTAATTAGTTAGTATAATTTCATAACAAAAATTGCCTTTATATTTTCCGGTGATAAAAGGTTAATGTCCGGAGTATTGTTTGGATTATCACCTTTTGTTCTATACATAATACTGTTCTCTTTAACGACTTCTATTATTCTATGAGTAATTATTACTCCTGATTGAGAAAAGGTAACAATATCGCCAACCTTAAGAACTGATGCATCAGTAGGCTTTTTTGATAAAATTATTGAGCCGGTTTTAAGAGTGGGTGACATACTTGCAGACTTAATAATATATATTTGATACCCAAAAATCTGAGGAGTCTCACCAGAATATTTTGATAATAATACAGATATAAGTGTACCAAAAAGTAACAAGTAAATAAGTGTATATATCATAAGTTTAGCTAGCTTGATACTTTTAGTTTTAATATTTGTCTGCTTTGCTTCCTCTAATTCATTTCTTAGTAGCTCAATTTCTTTTTCTGTTGTATATTTAGTGTTTCTCATTTTTCTCTCCTTACATCACCTTACAGAACCGTAACATTAATCCTTCTTTAAAATAAATATATTGTATTAGTATTCTCAAAATAACTGCAGTTTATTTGATTGATTCTTGCATAAAACTAAATGAAAACAAAATCTAATTCCTATGTAAAAATATTTTTTGAATAAATGGAACTTAAAACTTGCATAGTTTAATATTATGTATTAAAATAGCATTATTGAAACGATACTTGGAGGAGATATTTATGATATATTATGAATCTTTATCATCAGATGACCTAAAAAATGAAATAGAAGCTTTAGAAAACAGATATAATGCTTTTAAAGAACAAAAGTTAAAGTTAGATATGACAAGAGGGAAACCCTGTTCAGATCAACTTGATATATGTATGGATATGCTGGATATTCCAGCAAAAGAGCTTCGTAAGGCTTCTGACGGTACTGATTGTTTAAATTATGGAGTTCTTGATGGTTTACCAGAAGCAAAAGCACTTTTTGCAGAAATGTTAGAAGTTAACACAAATGAGATAATAATTGGTGGTAATTCAAGTTTAAATCTCATGTATGATACTATTGCTAGGGCTATGTCTCTTGGTGTTATGGGATGTACACCTTGGTCAAAGCAGGAAAAGGTGAAATTTTTGTGCCCTAGTCCTGGATATGACAGACACTTTGCTATTTGTGAATTGTTTGGAATTGAAATGATTGTAATAGACATGAAGCAGGATGGTCCTGATATGGATGCTGTTGAAAAGCTTGTTTTAGAGGATGAAACAATAAAGGGTATTTGGTGTGTTCCTAAATATAGCAATCCTGATGGAATTACATATTCTGATGAGGTTGTTAATAGATTTGCAGCTTTAAAGCCAAAGGCAAACGATTTTAGAATATTCTGGGACAATGCATATTGCGTGCACCATCTCTCAGATGAGCCTGATATGCTCAAAAATATTTTGACTGCATGTAAGGAAGCAGGAAATGAAAATATGGTTTATATATTTGCATCCACTTCAAAGATAAGCTTTCCAGGTGCAGGTGTTGCTGTCATGGCATCAAGTGTTGACAATATAAATAGCATAAAGAAGAGCTTGACTATACAAACAATTGGACATGACAAAGTGAATCAGTTGAGACACGTTAAGTACTTCAAGGATATTGATGGAATAAACCTTCATATGAAAAAACATGCTGCTATACTAAAGCCAAAGTTTGATATGGTTATAGAGATACTTGAGAAAGAATTGGGCGGAAAAGAAATAGCATCTTGGAATAAGCCAAATGGTGGATATTTTATTAGTTTGAATACATTGGATAACTGTGCACAGGAAGTGGCAAAATTAGCTCAAGAGGCTGGTGTAGCACTTACTAAAGCAGGAGCAACTTATCCATATGGAAAAGATCCTCTTGATAAGAATATTAGAATTGCGCCTACAATGCCTCCAGTAGAAGAATTAAAAAAGGCAATTGAGATATTTGCAGTTTGTATTCAATTGGTTAGTGCAAAGAAATTCTTAAAATAGCTTGAAGGAATAAATAATAATGCTTATAATTTGTATATAGAGATTTAATTCTCAATGTTTTCTCAAATTAATTTATAGAAATTTACTCGCAACGCCGCCATATTACACTTTAATTAGTGCAATATAAGCGGCGTTGCGATTTTTTTGGTAACAATACCAATTTTGATGTGTGCTAATTCAATGCGTTGTGCTAATTATGCAGGGGAAAATTATAGTACTGGTTTACTTGTACTCCCGTACAAACTTATCTAAATGGGTTACTACCAAGATATTTGTTGAATTAGTATTGGTTCATCATATTTAATTATACCGCCGCTAACATTCAGAATCCATGCTTCATTGTTTCGCTGGGATTATCTGTATAACGATGTCTCGTTGCAAGAAATAGTACGCGAGAGCAATATATATCTAATTGCGAAGCTCGGTTAGAAATTGATGCTAGAAATAATAGATGAAGAACAAGTATTGTAGCCGACACAGCTACAGGATGTGGCTGTGAGTATTAGCTCGAGACAGGATGCCTTGGTTATACGGTCGGCGAAAGTACTTGTTCTTCACCGCAATTATTTCAGCGTCAATTTCGGGAGCGAGCTATAGATATATATTGCACGGGAGTACTATTTAAGCAGTTTATTATTGATATATTATTTCTTGTTTTACAACAGACTTTGGTATAATCAACTATTCTTCACCTACAAATTCAAACAAATTTCATTAACCAAGTATCCCATTTATCTAAGTTGTACTAGCGTATAAGTAATAAGCTATAAGTAGGTTACCTGCAACTTAGCTTAAAAGAAAATTAGCTTAACGAGTTAATCCCTGCAATTATTTATGATAACTTTGAGCACAAATATTTATATGCATATAAGTTTATTAAAACGAATTTGAAGGAATTTGTTACATAGAAGTAGAATTATGTTTTTATTAATATTTAATATGGACATTTGTTTATTAAATTGAATATTTATTATTAACTAATTTCGAATTGAGGTGCTGTTATGAATATTACTTTTCTAGGAGCAGCAGAAACGGTAACAGGTTCATGCTATTTAGTTGAAACAAAGGAAACAAAATTTTTGGTTGATTGCGGCATGTTTCAGGGAAGTAAAAATGAAGCAATACTTAACGCTGAACCTTTCTCTTTTAATCCTGGAGAATTGGATTTCATGCTATTATCACATGCTCATATTGATCATAGCGGCAGAATTCCAAAGCTTTATATGGACGGATTCAAGGGCAATATTTTTGCTACAAAAGCAACTGTTGAGCTCTGTAGAATAATGCTTCCTGACAGTGGTCACATTCAAGAAACAGAAAATGAGTGGACAAACAGGAAGAGACAAAGAGCTGGGAAATCTTCTGTTAAGCCCATTTATACCGTGAAGGAAGCTACAGATTGTCTAGAACAATTTAGAAGTGTTCAATACGGTGAAGTTCTAAAAATTAACGATGATATTCGAGTAAGGTTTAACGATGCAGGACATATACTAGGTTCTGCAATTATAGAGATCTGGATAAGTGAAAATGGCAAGGATACTAAGATTGTATTTAGCGGCGATTTAGGAAATAAAGATATGCCTATTTTAAAAGACCCTATTATAATTAGCGATGCAGACTATCTAGTGGTTGAGTCCACCTATGGTGATAGACTTCACACTCACAGCAAAGGGCCTGAAAGAATAGAAGAGTTTATAAATATAATAACAGAAACAGTTGCAGCAGGAGGAAATGTGGTAATACCTTCGTTTGCTGTAGGCAGGACTCAGGAAATTATATATGAATTAAACAAGTACATGGATGTATACAGTGACAAGGTTAACAAAATATTAGACTTGCCGGTTTTTGTTGATAGTCCACTAGCAACTTCTGCAACAGAGATATTTAGAGAGAATCTTGATTGTTATGATGAAGAGGCAAAAGAATACATAGCTAATGGAGATAATCCATTGGATTTTCCTACACTTAAATTTACACAGTCACCTGAGGAATCCAGGAAATTGAACGAAAGAAACGACAGTATTATTATAATTTCAGCAAGTGGAATGTGTGATGCAGGTAGAATAAAGCATCATTTAAAACATAATCTCTGGAGAAAGAACTCTACAATTTTATTTGTTGGATATCAGGCAGAAGGCTCACTAGGAAGAAGAATTATAGATGGTGCTCCAAAGGTTAAAATATTCGGAGAAGAAATATCCGTAAATGCCAGGATTGAGGTAATAGATGGGTTCTCTGGGCATGCTGATAAAAAAGGTCTTCTTGATTGGATTGGAAGCTTTGCTCATAAGCCTAAAAAAGTCTTTATTGTACATGGTGAAAAGGAAACTATGCCAGTTTTTGCGCAGACTATTACTGATAAATATGGAATAAAATGTATTATTCCTTCTAGAGGCGACAGCTTTGTCGTAAGTAGCGAAAATGTATATGAGAATGTTCCTAGTGCTGAAATGCAGCATAAATTTAGAAGACTTACAGTTGTTAATATGCTTGAAAATTTAAAAGAAGAGTTTAATGAATTGGCCCTTATTCTTAAGAATGACTTAAAACAAGAAAAATCAGATGTTGAAATTGATGAAGTAGCAGCTAAACTTAAATTAATAGAAAAAGCATTTCTTGAAGCTTTAAAATAACTTGAAGAGATAAAACTCAGCTTTCCATTGATAAATTGGGTTCCTATTTTTTTAGTTAGGTAAGTTGATTCGTTAATAATGAACAAAAAGCAATGGACTTTCTCATGGCTTTTTGTTCATTATTTTGGCCTAAAACATAGAAAAATCAAGGGATTGAGTAATATCGACTAGTTAAAAGGAATAAGCACTTTATGCATTAAATTTAAGTATAATCAGTGCCAGAATCTAAATTTTCGGGTATTTTAAATGTTTTGAACAATTGACAATTATTTGATTTGTAGGTATAACATTTAAGGGATAAATATAACTCCCAATTATAATATGTATTCGAACTATTATTTGTATTGATTTTAAAATTGCAACATTATGGGGGAAACAATTAATATGAAAATTTATAAATTAAAGAAAAAGTGTTCTTTTTCTTTAATTTTAATTATGTTATGCTGTGCGCTATTGTACTGTTCAAATAGTATATTTAATATAACAGGATTTATTAGTAACAAAGTTGAGCTCCTTAAAGAAAAGGAGATGAAATATATGTTTGGTGAAATGGGAATATTAGCTGATAATTATTCTTATGAAAATACAGCAGGATATATTTCGGATAATACTATTAGATATCAGCAAGATGCCATTAAAATATCTGGAGAAGATGCTTCTTCAGTTAATGCAGGATATCAAGACTATTTGCCTCAAAAGAGTAAGAATGAAGCCTCAAGTAAGTCAATGAGTGAATACATAGAACAATATAAAAAATACCAGAGTATTTCAAATGAACTGAAAAAGCAAATTGAAGAGGATTCCTATAGGCACAAAAATTTTGATTTTTATTATATTTTTAATTTTGAATATACAATGAATGCACTTAAAAAGTTAGATGACGTAATTGAAAAAACTGCAAAGGCTCAGAAAATGCCAAAAGCTTTACTTGCGTCAGTATTATTTAGAGAAATGATGTTTTTGGGGCAGGAGGATATTCTTGACGGAGTTGGCATTATAGGTGGAAAATCAATAGGTATCTGTCAGATAGGTGTTGAAAATGTTCGCTATAATGAAAATACTGTTCATGGAAAAGAGTCTATAATAGCTAATAAAACTGATGAGGAAATTATTGAAATGCTGCAGGATCCAAACCAAGCTGTTTATTTTTGTGCAGTTCAGCTTAGGGCAAGGGCTATAACACTAACTGGAAATAAATCAATTAATTTACATAATCTAAATGTTGAGCAGGTACATAAAGTATTAGAAGAGTATAATCAATCAAGTATTCCTAAAACAATAGGCCCTGTTAAAACAAAAGAAAGGTATGCACAAGAAACATATCGGTATTATAAAATTATATCTAAACTATATAAATTTGAAGCAAAAAATTAGCATTTTTTAAATTAAATAATTTTTCTCATAAATATATGTCAAAATAAAGTGTAATTTCAAAAATACACTTTATTTTTATGTTAATTTGTATTAAAATAATGACTGAAGTTTATAAGTAGGCAATTTAGAAATCAAAGCTACTATGTTTTAGACGTAAAATGGGTTGTAAAATATTTTTTTGTGGAGGACGGTTAATATGGAAGGTCAGCTGTTATTGACACTATTACCTATTGTGGTAATAGTATGTATGCTTTTAATTTTTAAGAAATCAGCAGATGTCAGCGGTATTGCTGGTTGGATTTGTGTATCTGCTGTGGCAATTCTATTTTTCAAAACTTCCTTGGAGGTAGTTCTTAAATCAACAGCATCAGGTATTCTCAGATCATTTCCGGTTTCATTAATTGTTTTAACTTCTTTATTTATGATGGCATATATGGAGAAGTCAGGGGCATTAAAGAGAATTATTATTTTTATTAAAACAATTTCCAGTGATAACAAAGCAGTTCAGATTATGATGATAAACATAGGTTTTGGTACATTGATGGTATCAGTAGGAGCAACTCCTGTTTCATTATTGCCGCCCATCCTCTTAGCAATGGGATATTCAACAACTGTTGCAATAGGATTGCCTGCTATAGGATATGATTCCCTTTGTACATACTCATTATTAGGTGCTCCATTAGTTGCATTTTTAGATTTCGCAAATAGATATTTAGGACCTGGCAACGAAATAACACCATCACAGGCAGGAAGTGTTTTTTACTATTTCTTACCGTTAGTATCAACCTTAATTGGTTTTTGCATGTTATATATAGTTGACAAATGGAGAGGCATAAAAAAAGGCTTTTTACCATGTATCGTAACTGGAGCTACTATTGCAGTTGTTGCATATTTTACAAATAAAGTTGACAATTTGGTAACATTAACAGGTGTTCTTTGTGGTATAGCGGTAATATTTACTATGGCATTGTACCTTAAAGTAACAGGTAAAAAATTATTTGATAGAAGTAAGCTGACAGAAGAGGAAATAGCTTATGAGAAGCAGTACCCTCTTTGGAAGGCATTAAGTCCTTGGATTATATTAGTAGGTTTGATTTTGGCATTGAACCTTCCAAAACCAATTTATGATTTTCTTTATAATCTTAAGCTTCCTATCAGCGGTATTGCAGTTGATGGAAAACCAATTGCAACTAGAGCTTTGTGGAATGCATATACATGGATTGCTGTAGCTGTATTTTTGTCAATGCTCGTTATGAAACCAAAGCTTACAGAAATTAAAGCATCTGTAGCAGTTTGGTGGAAGAGAGCTCCAAAACCTGTTTTCTCAGCTGCTATATTCTTTGCAATCGGAGAAATAATGAATTACTCTGGTTGGAGTTTGGAAGCAATGAAATATGAAACAAATAGCATGATTAAGGTTTTAGCAGAATCATCAGCAAGCGCTTTTGACAATGCATATGGATTTATTACAGGGTTTATAGGAATGTTTGGAGGATTTATTTCTGGTAGTGAAGCATCTACTATTGCTATGTTTGCCAACTATACAATGGAAACTGCTAGTAAGTTGAATTTAGGAACAAACGGATTGATTATTGTTACAGCGGCTTTGGCTTTTGGTGGTGGATTAGCAAGTGTTATATCTCCGGCAAAGTTACAGAATGCAGCTGCTTCAATAGATAAACTGGGTGAAGAAAATAAGGTAATCAAGATGGCATTTATATTCGCGCTTATTTTAATAACTATAACCTCAATTTTTGCATTGATATTATTAAAGATTGGTGTAAGCATTTAATTTATAAATATGAATAACTAATTGTATTTTGGGTTTTCTGGATATTTAATGACACAGGCTATCAAACTTGTGTCATTTCTTTTTGCAATATTTACTTATAATTGTAGTTACAATAAGACAAAAATTATTAAATATTAGCACAGTCAACAAATAATAAACCTTGGCAACTGTAGAAGGCTTATTTTTATGCAAGTGCTATAGCAATTGAACCATAATTAGTATTATAATAGTATTAATACAAAAGACATGTAAGGAGAACACTTTTATGAACAAAATAGGTTTTATAGGAACTGGTGCTATGGGTTCGGCAATGATTAAAGGAATTATAAAAGCAAAAATTCTTGAGCCTTCAGATATTTATGTATTTGATACAGATAAACAAAAATTACAGATGTTTTGTGAAGAGACAGGTGTAATAGCTGAGGCTGATTCATTGAAGCTAACACAAAAAAGTGATTTTGTAGTAGTAGCAGTTAAGCCCAATGTGGTTAAGACTGTTTTATCTGATATAAAGGAAGTATTTTCTCAAGATAAGGTTCTTATCAGTATTGCAGCAGGAATTCCACTAAAGTCATATAAGACGGTACTTGGTGATAATAAAAAAGTTATAAGGGCATTACCCAATACACCTGCTATTATAGGTGAGGGAATGACACTTATAAGTTTTGATGATGCTGTCAATAATGATGATATTAATGATGCTATTAGTGTACTAGGAGCTCTCGGTAAGGTTGAATGTATGGAGGAGAGGCTTATGAGCGAAGTGGTTGCTCTTACTTCAAGCAGCCCTGCATATATTTTTATGTTGATTGAGGCAATGGCTGATGCAGCCGTTCTTTCAGGTATACCTAGGCAAACAGCATATAGACTTGCATCACAAGCTGTTGCAGGCAGTGCAAAAATGGTGGCTGAGACAGGAAAACACCCTGGAGAATTAAAAGATCAGGTGTGTTCACCAGCAGGGACAACTATTGAGGCAGTTGCTGCATTAGAAAAGAATGGCTTTAGAAATTCCATTATACAAGCCATGAATGAATGTACAAAGAAAGCTCAAGAGCTTGGAAAGATATACGGTTAATGTGTTTTTGAAAAATAAGGTTTTCTATGAGCTACAAATATAGCTAAAAAGGATAACTACAGATATATTTGTAAACAAATAAAACATTACAAAAAAACTGATAAATCAGTTGATATACATAGTATGGAGGCGTATGAAGCAGATAGAAATATATACTGATGGAGCTTGTTCTGGAAACCCTGGTCCAGGTGGATGGGGAGCTATACTAATGTATGGCGAACATAAAATTGAAATGTCTGGTTTTGAAAAAGAAACTACAAATAACAAAATGGAATTGACAGCAGCTCTTGAAGCCTTAAAGAAACTCAAGGAACCTTGCAGCGTTAATTTATACAGTGACAGTGCTTATCTGATAAATGCTTTTCAACAAGGCTGGCTTGATAAATGGATTAAAAATGGGTGGAAAAGAAATAAAAATGAAGAAGTAAAAAATGTAGAGCTTTGGAAAGAGCTGGTCAGGCTTTCTAATTATCATAGAATTAATTGGATAAAAGTAAAAGGACATGCAGACAATGAATATAACAATCTATGTGACAAGCTTGCGACCACTGAGATTAAGTTAAATAGCAACTAAAAATGGAGGAGAATTTGATGGAGTACACCGAAAAAACGTTAAAAACTGAAGAGATATATAATGGTAACATAATTAAAGTACAAAACCTAACTGTTAGCCTTCCAAATGGAAAGGAAGCGACGAGAGATATTGTTTTACATCCAGGAGCTTCTGTTGTGATTCCTATTAATGAAAAAGGTGAGCTATACATGGTAAAGCAGTTTAGAAAGCCGCTTGATATTACAACTTTAGAGTTACCTGCCGGAAAACTGGACTCTGCAAAAGAAGACCCAAAGGTTTGTGCAGAAAGAGAATTAATGGAGGAGACAGGATTAAGAGCAGGAAAAATTGAGCATTTAATTAGTATTCATACAACTCCTGGTTTTTGCAATGAAGTTATTCATATGTATACAGCAACTGATTTGATTCAAGGACAAGCCTGTGCAGATGAAGATGAATTTTTAGATGTTGAAAAGGTTCATGTCAGCGAGTTAGTTGATATGATAATGAACCACAAAATAACAGATGCAAAAACAATAATAGGGATTTTAATGGCAGAGAGATTAATGAAAGGGAAATAATTTTCATTATTAATGTTTTGTACGAAGTTCATAGTTCATTTATGTACTATATTATGTAATATAGCCAATGTAATCAGCATATATTTTATTAGCATACTAATTATAATTTAATATTAAATAGCATAAAAATATAATAGTTTTATTTCTATATTAAAAGTGCAATAACCTTAGTGCTGCACATCTAGCGGAGAAATGTCGCAAATTGGAAATAATTAAACTAGTCTATATGCAAATTAGTATGTAAAAAATGTTGGAGGATTACAGTGTGATACAAAAAATTGGCAGGGTAATTCAAGTTAACATAAAAGAAAATAAATACACATTTTTAGGTTTATTCTTATTTTACATACTGGGCATTATTTTAGGGTCGTTTGCTGTTAACGATTTGGATTTACAACAAAAAGATGATATGACTAAATATTTGAATGGATTTTTAAAGCTCCTAAATAGTGATGAAATTAATAGGATGTCACTATTCAAAATGTCTTTGATAGATAACTTTAAAATTATAGCAGTGTTTTGGATTTTAGGATTTACCGTTATTGGTATACCCATATATTATATAATAATAGGCATGAAGGGGTTTACCACAGGATTCAGTTCAGGAGTTATTATGGGGGTATTAGGAGCAAAAGGAATTATGGTATCGACTATTTGCTTTTTACCAAAGGAGATAATCATTATTCCTTGTTTAATTGCACTTGGTGTAAATGGTATAAGATTATCAAGAACTATTTTAAAAACATGGATAAAAAAGACCAATAAAGCTGAAAATATAATTGCACAGAAGATAGGACCGTACAGCTTTTTGACCATATTTTTCTCAATATTTCTATTTTTTGCAGCATTATTTGATGCTTATATTTCATCGGGTACATTAAATATACTTAGTCGGATAGTTAGCTAACTATTATTTGATAAAATTAGATAGAAATACAAAATAATCCTTTAAAAATAGAAATATTTGTATTAGAATATTAAGTATGAATCAAAAATATTATGAAAACTAATGTTATGTTTGATAATAGGAGTTTATTTTAAATAGAAAATAAAGGAGTCGTTGTTTAATGGAAGTTCACATAGAACCATTTATTAATTTCCTTGAGAGAGATAAAAGGCTGTCCCTCAATACTCTTCAATCATATAGAAGGGATATTGAACAATATGTTCTATATCTAAATGATATTAATATTACAAATATTGCTATTACAAATAAGACTACTGTAATTGCATATCTTTTACATTTGCAAAAGAAGGGTAGAGCAACCTCCACAATTTCTAGAAATTTAGCTTCTATTCGATCTTTTTATCAATTTCTATATAAAAATAAGGCTATAGACAATGACCCTACAAATGATTTGGAATCCCCAAAAGTAGAAAAAAAACTTCCTCAGATACTATCGACTCAGGAGGTTGAATTACTTCTTGAACAACCTAAATGTCTTGATTTAAAGGGTATCAGAGATAAAGCTATGTTGGAATTACTCTATGCTACAGGTATTAGAGTATCAGAACTTATTTCATTGAATATAGATGATATCAATTTGGATAACAGTTTTATTAAATGTAACAAAGGTAGCCGTGAGCGTACAATTCCAATAGGGACTATATCAATTGCAGCATTACGCGAATATTTAACAAAGTCTAGAAAGTTACTATTACAAGATGTTAATGATGATGCTCTTTTTGTAAACATCAATGGAAAAAGACTTACAAGACAGGGGTTTTGGAAGATAATAAAGCATTATAAGAATCAAGCAAATATTAATAAAGACATTACTCCTCATACTTTGAGACATTCATTTGCGGCGCATTTACTGGAAAACGGCGCAGATTTAAGATCAATACAAGAGATGCTAGGGCATTCAGATATATCTTCAACTCAAATATATGCTCAAATGGCAAAGAATAAAATTAAAGAGGTTTACAAAAAAACTCATCCCAGAGCTTAATTTTGTATTTTTATGGGGACACTCATTATGGGTAGTCCCTTTTTAATTATCAATTCAAATTTCGCACATAAAATTCTATTGGTGCGGTAGCATTATCAATGGTTTGTTGCCAAAATAATGCTCGGTCGGTGACGGGATGTAGTTAAACAAATGTTGTTCAATACTAACCTCTCAGCCCCATTTAGGCACAAACTAAAGTGAAACTATCATGGAGGAAGCAAAAATGAGAATGTATGATATTATTGAGAAAAAGAGAGATGGATTTGAGCTAAGTATAGAAGAGATAGAATATTTTATTACTGAATACTGCAATAATAGAATTCCTGATTATCAAGCATCTGCCTTGCTTATGGCAATTTTTCTAAGAGGAATGAATGAAAGAGAAACAGCAGACTTGACTAATGTGATGGCTCATTCAGGTGAAATGATAGATTTGTCTGATATACCTGGAATAAAGGTTGATAAGCATAGCACCGGTGGCGTTGGTGACAAAACAACCCTCGTTTTAGCGCCAATAGTTGCTGCTTGCGGAGTACCAGTAGCTAAAATGTCGGGCAGAGGCTTGGGGCACACAGGAGGAACAGTTGATAAATTAGAAGCTATACCTGGATTTAATACTAGTATCTCTCGTGAAGACTTTATAAAAAATGTTACAGAAATAGGTATATCAATTGCTGGGCAGACCGGTAATTTGGCACCAGCAGATAAGAAGCTATACGCTTTGAGAGATGTGACTGCCACTGTTAATAATATTTCTTTAATTGCAAGCAGCATAATGAGTAAAAAACTAGCCTCAGGTGCTGATAGAATTATTTTAGATGTAAAAACAGGCAGCGGTGCTTTTATGAAAACTTTAGAAGACTCAGTTAAATTAGCATATGAGATGGTTAAAATCGGAGAAAATACTGGCAGGCGTACAGCTGCAATAGTAACAGATATGGACATCCCACTAGGCTATGC
>JAEWZA010000079.1 GCA_023395575.1 Bacillota bacterium | reverse complement strand
GCGTTAGGGGTTCTTCATGGGTAGCACAGGAACGGTTATCCTCCACATATTGTCCATCATGATAGACAATCGCCTGCACTTCTTCCTCAGTAAGTCTAATGTGTTGCAGAGCCAAATATATACTCCTGACCGGTACACTTAAATATGTAAGTTTAGAATTAAAACGGTATGGATAATCCGGTTTGTATCCATACATTTTTTGTTTTTCAGACGGTTCATTTACAAGATACTGTGGATTCCCCGGCATACCCACTTTGCCTAAATCATGCAACAACGCTACTATCACGCAGCTCTCATCGCTTATATCCGGTGCAATTGCAGCCTTGATTTTCAGCATAGTTTCAGCAACATTTACCGAGTGTTCCAAAAGACCACCCTCTTTGCAGAGATGGTATTTGGTACTTGCAGGCGCAGTTAACCAGGCAGTTTCTTTCTCCATAAAACTGATAAGTCTGTTGAATTGCTCTTTACGGTCTTTTACAAGAGTTTTTAGAAAATCATATCTTTCAAATATACCATTGTTCATCTCAATTTTCCTTTTTAAATAAATTTTATATTCGTTTTCATCAATTCTGATTTTATTAAAGTCTTTATATATAAATACGCTTTGCTCGTAAAGCCAACTCAAACACATCTAATATTAAGCTTTCTTTTATACTGTTTGATGGATGTGGAACAGCTATAACTTTAAGTGGCTTTTTAAAATGTTTAGTATAGTACAGCTTCACATCTGATTTTACATTAATTTCAGAAATATCTCCTGCCAAAATATTGTTTTTAAGATAATTCAAGTTTTCTCCAACGCCTAATACCAACAAATAGTCTGGTGTCAGCAATTCTATCTCGTGTTTTAAAACATGAGCACCGCAATTCTTCCACATTGATGTTGTAGGATTACTCCGATCTTGCTTTGGAGAACACTTAACATGATTTAAAAATGAATTATTTTCGTACTCAGCGGCAATTTTTCTGCTATCCTTAATCTTATTTTCCAGGTTCAAGACTCCATAAATATCATCAGAATCACAGTATATAGCTTCTCGTATAGCCATAGTATAGCAAGCTATACGATGCCAAAGAAAAGTTCCAGCATACCTTTTACCGTCAGGAAAAACATATCCAAAGTTAATGCGTTTTTTCCCATCTTCAAGTTCTTTTCTTGCCTCAGTTATAATTTGAGTGTTATATTCAAAACCTCCACCCTCATACGTGTTTATTCCCATTATTAAAATCTTATTTTTGTAGTATTTTTCACCTATCCAGGGAAATGACAGATATGACCATTTTATTTCCTCATTATCAGGCTTTCTCGCATCTATTCCAGCCCAACAATTATCTGCAAATTTACATCCTTTATATAATGAAACAGGTTCACCTGTATCAGTAATGAAGCCGGATTCATAATACATTTTTTCAAGCAAGAAAGGTAAATTTATGGAACTTTGGTATTTTGCCAAATCAATGTCCCATTGTCTATGTCCATATTCCACCCCATGCGGTTGGATTACTCTATATGTTTCACTTAGTTCAAAATCAATAACATTTTGTATGTTAAAGCTCCATCCCTGTTTTTTCATATATTCGATAAAATGATTAAGTCCAAAAGCGAATTTTTTAGGCACTTCAAGATTTATTCCGGTTTGACTTAATGTAAAAAATATTGGGAACTCATTTATATTTGTTTCCGGGAACAGCTTATAGAAATTCTGACGTGCTTCAAACGTTGAATTATTTACATTTTCATAAATAATGCTCTTAATGACATTTTCAAAATTTCCTTTTACATCTAACATCTTCTTCTCCCCTATCAAATAGCCTTATTACTTTTTAACAACAACCTCTGTTCGCCGGTCAATTTTATATTCAAATTCTACCTTTATCTCCCCTTCAGCGGGTACAATAACAGAGAATTCAATAAGCCCTGATGTTTTCTTTGAGTACTCATGTGTTGCCGAAACCATTTCCCATATACCCCAGGCATAATGTTCAAAATGTACTTCCGCAGCTTCTTCCTTATGGTTCTTAATAATGCACTCATATTTGTAAAGTTCAAATCCATTTATTTTCTTTCGATTAACTTCATTGAAATCGAAGGTAATGTCAAACGCATTGCCAATGGTGAGCTTAATATCTTCATCCTTTGGTGTGTGCCCTATACTATCCTCACCAATGAACTCAAGAGAATTGTCTGCTTCATCAGCTTTATACAGCTTTATTTTCCCCTTGGGCATGGCGTAACCCAAGCCACACTCTTTCTGATTTGTAAACTCAATAATTACATTTGCCTTTTCTTCACTCATGTTGAGCTTGTAATATTTTTTATAAGGTATATTTAGACCATTTAAAATATTGATTTGCTTGGTCTGATTATCTTTCAGTGTTGATGGATTTACTAATGTATACATGTGATAATCAAAGAAAGCTTTTTCCTCAGCTTGAGGTGCAGCAGAGGACTCACAAATATACATGCGTTCTTCCATGTCATAGCTATCGTCCTGAATTCTTTTAACATCTCCGGCAATAAGTTTTATTTTGGCATTTTCAAACGTTGCACCACTTTGATTTTCTATTTCTGCCCAGCCTGCAATGTTTAAGGTTTTCTCCAAAATCTCTATAACATAGTTTGCATTCCAATTGAAGCCCTTGCTAAGATAAGAAACGTTAACATGCTCAGATGTCGACTTCCCAATTTTCCAAACAAGAGCAGGCTTTACAATAAGTCCCGATGGCAGGGAAGGAAGAACAATTTCTGCCTGAGCATCAATATATATTTCCTTTGTATCATTATCCTCCAATACACATCTTCCGGCACCCTCAACCGATAAAAGACGGCAGCTCTTCTTTTCACCGGTTTTCCTGTCCTTTAAATAAACTTCCTTATCAACGTACTTTTTGAGGAGCTTATCCCTATCAACTAAATCATAATCATAATTGAATTCCAAGATATTCAAACCTTCTACCAGGAGAGAGTCCGTTTCAATCTGCTGTGCAACATCAGCAAAAATAAGCTCAGTCTCAGCCCCTGTAAGGTCTACGGTACGTGTTTCCTTAACAGCACCGAATCCACCATTGTAAATGGTCAAGGATATGTCTTTTGTATCAACCGCAGTAGATAATTTCTTCATGATCCGCACCTCCCTTTATAACAAATTATACCAAACAATATGTACAATAAAACGGACAGTCGTTTTAAATTTATAAAACAACTTATCCGTTTTACTCAGCATAAACCATCTGCATCAATATTCCTTTGTCATCCATCATTGTCAATGACGTTTTGATTTTGTAGTTTTATAGCGTTTAAATTTTGCATATTTATGGCAAAAAAATTATTCCTTAGTTTTAAATAATGTATTTACTATTGTGGTACTTCCTGTCATCATCTCCTTT
>JAEWZA010000001.1 GCA_023395575.1 Bacillota bacterium | reverse complement strand
TTCTTGTACATGTAGTAAGGCGCGTTCAGCAGGCTAAAAATGTTGATAAAGTAATTTTGGCAACCAGCAATACTTGTAGTGATGATTCTCTAGAACGATGTTGTATCCAGAATCAAATAAAATGTTTTAGGGGAAGTGAAGATGATGTGCTTGATAGGTTTTATAAAGCCGTTCAGTGGGCGGGGGCTAAAGAAGAGGACTATGTTGTAAGAATAACTGCAGACTGTCCTTTTATTGATGCTGAGGTAATTGATTTAGTAGTTGAGACAGCAATAAAATCAAAATATGATTATGTATCTAATACAATTAAACCAACATATCCTGATGGTCTCGATGTTGAGGTTTTTACTGTAAAGTCTCTAAAGAAGGCATGGGATAATGCTAGATTAAAAAGTGAAAGAGAGCATGTTACTCCATTTATATATAGACATCCAGAATTATTTAAAACTCAAAATGTTGAGGGTGAATTGGATTACTCAGATTTGAGATGGACATTAGATGAAAAGGAAGATTTTGAAGTTATTAATAATGTGTATATTGAATTATATAAAAAAGATAGTTTTTTTAAGATGAAGGATATCCTAATGTTATATAAGAGTAGGCCAGAGATGTTTACAAAAAATACAAAGTTCTATAGAAATGAAGGCTATGAAAAGAGTCTTTTACAGGATGGTTAGCTATGAATTCAGAAGGTAAAAAAAATACTATTAAGATTAAAAATAAACTTATAGGAGATTCACAGCCATGTTATATTATAGCCGAAATGTCCGCAAATCATGCAGGAGATATAAATAGGGCTATAGAGATAATACATGCTGCAAAGGATGCAGGAGCTGACTGTATAAAAATACAGACATATACTCCAGACACTATAACTATTAACTGTGATAATAAATACTTTAGAATCAATAATGGAACTTGGGGAGGAGAAACCTTATATAGTTTATATGGTAAAGCATATACTCCTTGGGAATGGCAACCTATTCTAAAAAAGGAGGCTGAGAAGATTGGTATTGATTTCTTATCAACCCCTTTTGATAAAACCTCGGTTGATTTTCTTGAAAGTATAGAAATAGATTTTTATAAAATAGCTTCTTTTGAAATCGTTGACATACCACTTATAAAGTATGTGGCTTCAAAAGGGAAACCTATGATAATATCAACAGGAATGGCTTCTTTTGAGGAAATTGAGGAGGCTGTAGAGGCAGCTAGGACAAGTGGCTGCAAGGAAATTTGCTTGTTAAAATGCTCAAGTGCATATCCAGCCATACCAGATAACATGAACTTGGCTGCAATAGCCGACATGAGAGATAAGTTTGGGCTTCCTATAGGTTTGTCAGATCACTCTTTGGGTTCTATTGCAGCAGTCACAGCTGTAGCATTAGGGGCTAAAATAATTGAAAAGCATATATGTATAAGCAGAGAAATAAAAAATCCTGATTCTTCGTTTTCAATGGAAAAGGAAGAATTTTGTGCTATGGTTCGTGATCTTAGAGATACTGAAAGAGCAATTGGAAAAGTTGCTTATAATGTTTCTGAACAAGAAGCTGAGAATAAAATATTCAGAAGATCCATATTTGTTGTTAAGGAGATAAATGAAGGTGAACAGTTTACTGAAGATAATATAAGAGTTATACGACCAGCTTATGGTATGCACCCTAGATATTACTTTGAAGTTATTGGAAGAACTGCAGCTGAGAATATAAAGATGGGAACACCTCTTGATAAAAAACATATATTATAAGATTAAAATTGATAAGTATATGTTGAATTTTATATAAATTGGAGTGGCGCTATTTTGGAGAATAGAAGGATAAAATTAGTACCTTTAGATTCTATACATGACGAATATATTGTTAAGTGGAGAAATAATCCTAAACTAACTGCATTTCTTTTCAGTAGCGATATAATAACGCTTGAGAGTCATAAAAGATGGTTTGAAAAGTATAAGGAATCTGAAGATAGAAAAGAGTTTATTATTTATGTTATAGAAACAAATAGACCAATAGGTACTATAGGACTGAGTTCAATAGACACCGTAAATTTGAAAGCGGAGTATGGTATTCTTATTGGTGAAGAGGATTATATGGGTAAGGGATACGCTAAAGAGGCAAGTCAGCTATTGCTAAAATATGCATTTGATAAATTGCAATTAAATAAGGTGTACTTAAAAGTATTCGAGGATAATAATAGGGCTATTAAAATGTATAGTAACCTGGGATTTAGTGTCGATGGTATCCTGAGACAAGACATAATTAAAGAGGGTACATTTCATAATGTAGTTGAAATGTCTTTATTAAAAGAGGACAAGCATGTATAACATAGCAATCAGAGCAGATGGTGGCCCTGCAGTAGGTATGGGGCATATAATGAGATGCCTTGCAATTGCAGAGCAACTAAAGAATTTGGGATGTAGAATATATTTCTTAGGCAGGTACAAGCAGGGGTTAGATAAGGTAAAAGCAATGGGGTTTGAGGCATTTGAGATTGTTATAAAGGCTGGCGAAGCTCAAAGCCATACCTGTGAAATAGAAAATACAGAAACACATAATGGTTTTAATTACGGAAATATGGAAGAACTTGAGGCAGATATCCATGCAACTTGTACAATAATTGAGCAGCAAGGCTGTGATTTAATATTAATTGATAAATACAATTTGTCATCAGATTATTTTGATAAAATAAAAGCTCTAGGGATAAAATTAGCATTTATTGATGATTTGAACTTGTTTGATTGTTCAGCAGATATAATTATAAATGGTAATATAAATGCCAAGTTATTGGGATATAAACAGCATTTTGGTAGACAGAAGCTGCTGCTGGGTACTGAGTATACACCGCTTCGCATTGAGTTTAGAGATGTCCCTGAAAGAAAAATCAGAAAGCTATCAGGTTGGCAGTACATGTCACAAGGGTTAAATCCTAGAGAGATGTCTGTACAAGCTGACAGACTTAAGGTTGAGACTAATGGCTCCATTGGTTATTCTCAGCCAGAAGAAAATTACGGTAAAAGTAAATTGCCTGAAATAATGATTACAACAGGCGGAGCAGATCCATATAATTGTACAGGCAAGCTTTTAGAATTACTACTTGTAGATGATAAAACTTCGGGTTTTAGATATAATGTCATTGTCAATTCTGGTTTTGTTTATAAGGATCAAATTGAGAAAATAGCAAATAATAACTCAAATATAGTTTTGTATATAGATTATAAATATCTTTCAGAGGTAATGTTACGTTCTGATTTAGCAATATCCTCTGGAGGCAGTACATTATATGAACTATGCTGTTGTGGTACGCCTACAATGGCTTTTATAATGGCAGACAATCAACAAGGTATAGTGAACATGCTGTCAAGTGAAGGCTATATTCAAGAACTTGGATGGCATGGTGAAATAGAGAAGTATAACGTGATGCAGAGAGTGTATGATTTAATTATGGACTATGAACTTAGAAAGCTCTATTCACAAAGAATGCAGGGACTTATTGACGGTAGAGGAGCATCACGAATAGCTAGTGAGATAGTAAGGATTATTGATTAAGTAATTTTTTACTTAGTTAATTACGTGAAAATCCTTCGTTTTATAAGATTGGGTATTATGAGAATTATGTATTAAAGCAGCCTTTGAAGGTAGTTTGGATTTGTTTCTGGGATCTATCGGCCGATAGCAGTTATTCAGCTAAAAGTTATTGTCTTTTTGAATTCAAATATAGTGTATCGCAACTTATTAGTATGGAGAGTAACGTATAGTGTAGAAAAAGAGGACTCTAGGCTACCGTCTAGACCGAAGAGGAAGGAATGGATAAAATATGAATAAATCAATTCCATATGGAAGGCAATGGATAGATGATGAAGACATACAAGCTGTGGTTAATGTCTTAAAGGGTGATTTTTTAACTACAGGACCAAAGGTGTCAGAATTTGAAGAAAGGCTTGCAGAATACACAGGTGCGAAATATGCAGTTGCATTTTCAAATGGTACTGCGGCACTTCATGGAGCATGTTTTGCAGCAGGTATAGGCGAAGGGGATGAGGTCATAACTACTCCTATAACATTTGCAGCATCAGCAAACTGTGCCTTATATGTTGGAGCTCGCCCTGTATTCGCTGATATATGCAGTGATACATACAATATAGACCCTTCAGAGATAGTAAATAAGGTTACATCAAAAACAAAAGCAATAATACCTGTGGATTTTACTGGACAACCTTGTGATTTTGATAGAATAATGGAAATTGCAAAGAAATATAACTTAATTGTTATTGAGGATGCTGCCCATTCTATAGGAGCAACATATAAGGGCAGAAAAGTTGGAAGCATTGCCGATATGACAACTTTTAGCTTTCATCCAGTCAAAACTATCACTACAGGAGAGGGCGGAGCAGTTACAACAAATAGCCAAGAGTTTTATGAAAAGCTGATTTTTTTTAGGTCCCATGGGATTACGAGAGATGAAGATAAGCTCATAAATAGGCAGGAGGGTGCATGGTTTTATGAACAACAGCTTTTAGGCTATAATTACCGTTTGACAGATATTCAAGCAGCTCTAGGAATAAGTCAGCTAAAAAAACTAGATAAATTTATAAATATAAGAAGAGAATTTGCACAGCAGTATAGTGATGCATTTAAAGGCGAGGAAGGTATTATAATTCCTTACCAGAGTTCGGATGGCAATTCTGCCTGGCATATTTATGTAGTACAGTTGGATACTGAGAAAGTAAGTATTGGAAGAAAAGAGTTCTTTAATATACTTCAAGAGCGTGGAATAAGGGCAAATGTACATTATATCCCTGTTTATTATAACCCATATTATCAGAAATTGGGATATAAAAAAGGTATATGTCCAAAGGCAGAGGCTCTATATGAGAGAATTATTACATTACCACTATTTGCGAAGCTAGAGCAAAATGAAATAGACTATGTAATAGAAACGACAAGGAGTATTTTACAAAGGAATAGATGTGAAAATTTATTTTAATTAAATATTTATTCATTTTCAAATAGACTAAATTCATTGACCAATTAAAAATAATAATTTTAAAATATATTGCACCAAATAATACTAAACACTTGCCACTGAATTTCCGATAATGTAATTAGAAGAGTTCAAGGAGGTGTCGTATGAAAATAACAGCTAATGATACTAATATCAATATAAATAATAACAATGGGAATAATAGATCCTCAATTAACAAAACAAATGCTTCTAGTACCGGCAACAACAATTGTGTAAGGCCTGATAAAGATTGGTCTAAAACATGCAATAAGAATATTTCACAGTTGAGTGAATATGATATGGAAAGTATGCCGGTATCTGAGAGAGTGGTAATTGAAGCAATAGAAAAGGCAAATAAGGCCATTCAGGGTGGTAACAGAAGATTTGAATTTTCAATTCATGATGAAACAAATCAAATAATGGTAAAGGTATACAATTCTGACACCGATGAACTTATTAAAGAGATACCAAATGAGAAAATTTTAGATATGGTAGCAAAAATTTGTGAGATGGCCGGGATATTAGTTGATGAAAGAAGGTGACAATTATGTCTAGTATAAATAATTTATCAAGCAATACTATGAGATTATCAGGTTTAGCATCAGGTATGGATACGGATACGGTGGTAAAGCAAATGCTAGCTGCTGAGAGAGCAAAAATTGAAAAGATTGAAGCAAAAGTACAAATCGGTGAGTGGAAGACTGAGGCATATAGGGAAATTACAGGTTCATTGCAGAGTTTCTACAGTACTTATTTTGATACCACTTCACCTTTGAATTTGAAGTCGGCGAATTCCTTTGCAAGCTTTGCAACTTCGTACACTAATGCTACTTCATCGAATTATGTAACACTAACTGGAGTAACAGGTGCGCAAGCAGGGAATTATTCTATCACTGAGTTGAGGACTGCTACTTCAGCTACATTAACAGGTGGAAATGTCAGTAAGGATGTTGAGAGTGGGACAATAAATCTCACCGACCTCACAAATATGATAGGAGATAATAAGCTTTTTATTTCTGTAAATGGAAGATCTAACTTCATTAGTATTCCAACAGATGGAAGTATTACGTCTGTTACAGAACTTAAAACAGCACTTCAGCAGGAAATTAATAATGCTTTTGGTGCAGATAAAATAAATGTAGAGTTGAATTCGGCATCTGACGGTATCAAATTTTCAGCGGTCAGACCAACAGACACCTTTAGTATCAGTACCGATAGCCCTGCTTTATCTGTTCTTGGATTAGATTCGTCAAACCTTTCAAATAAGATTGATTTGGAAGCAAATGTATCAGATTTAACTAATTCGTTGGGTACTACACTTACGACTGGGGCAGGTAATATTATAGCATTTACAATTAATGGTACAAGCTTCAGCTTTGATGCATCTCAAAAATCAATTAAAGATATTATAAACGAAGTAAATACAAATGCAAAATTAAATGTTACAATGAAATATGATGTAACAAAAAATAGTTTTTCAATTAAATCCAATGGAACTGGAACCATGGAAAAGCTTGATATAACAGACACTACAGGAAACTTTATGTCAGCTATGGGTATCACTGGCTCGAGTGCTGGAACAGATGCAAGTGTCACTTTTAGTGATGGAACAAAGATTGTAAGGTCATCAAATTCATTTACCTATGATGGTATAACATATAACATCAAGCAGGATTTTACGGCAGGAACAGACGTAGTTTCAGGTAAAGTTACAGAACCTATAGAAGCAACAATAACTGCGGACTCTACAAAAACTTTTGAATATATTAAAGGTTTTGTAGACAAGTATAATGAATTAATTGAGAAAATTAATAACAAGCTAACTGAGGAAAAATATCGTAATTATTCTCCGTTATCAGATGATCAGAAATCTCAGATGACAAAAGAGCAGATAGAAAAGTGGGAAGAAAAGGCCAAGTCTGGCATGCTTAAAAATGACAGTATTTTGACTGGTATTCTTGCAGATCTTAGAACTACATTGTATTCATCTGTTGAAAGTACTGGTATTTCGCTTTCATCAATAGGGATAACCACATCTTCAGATTATAAGAAAAATGGTAAGTTGGAAATAAATGAAGCAAAGCTGAAAGATGCCCTTACAAATAAATCTGAAGAGATTAAAAATTTATTTACAAAATCCTCAGATATTACTTATTATGAATCATTAGATAGTCCATCAGCGAAAAGTAAAAGATATAAGGAATCGGGATTGGCTCAGCGAATATCTGATGTGATTCAGGATGCAATCAGAACTAGTACAGATAAAAATGGATATAAAGGTACCTTGTTAGAAAAAGCCGGCATATCTGGTGACCGTTCTGAGTTTACAAATTCATTGTTCAAGGAAATGATGGACTTTGAAGAGATAATAGCCGAAATGAATAGTAAACTCACTTCCAGAGAAGATGCTTTATATGCCAAGTTTACTGCTATGGAAACAGCACTCAGTAAACTTAATGAGCAGCAGAACTACTTGGCTTCAATGCTAGGGACTGGTTCCTGATAATTCAAAGGGATATAAGCATATAAAAGTCTAAAAAAGCAATAAATAATGGAGAATCTAGCCTATGCCAGAGATTAGTTGAAGTTTATGGAAATATGTGGCATGGAGTCATTACAAGATACTTAGGAGG
>JAEWZA010000401.1 GCA_023395575.1 Bacillota bacterium | reverse complement strand
GAGTGATACTGTGAATTTATTTGATAAACTTGGGATATTAGCTGATGCTGCTAAATATGATGTTTCCTGCTCTTCTAGCGGCGGGACCAGAAATAATAAAAATGGTGTTGGAAACAGTCATACTGCTGGTATCTGCCATACTTGGTCTGATGATGGCAGATGTGTTTCTTTACTTAAAATTTTGTTATCAAATGAATGTATATATGATTGCGTATATTGTGTTAACAGGTCATCAAATGATGTCCCTCGTGCAAGCTTTTCATCCGATGAAGTCATTGACCTCACTATGAATTTCTATAGAAGAAACTATATTGAAGGACTTTTCCTAAGCTCAGCTGTACTTAAAAACCCTAGCTATACTATGGAATTAATGCTAAATATCGTTAGAAGACTCAGAAATGAACATGGTTTTTACGGATATATACACCTAAAAGCCATACCCGGCGCAGATGAGAAGCTAATTAATGAAGCAGGTATGTTTGTAGATAGAATGAGTGTCAATATTGAACTTCCATCTGACAGAGGTCTAGAGGTGCTTGCTCCCCAAAAGCCCAAAAAGGCATTATTAAAACCCATGCATCAGATAAATAATAAGATTATTCAGTCAAAAGACGAGCAAAAAATATATAGAAGAGCCAATTATAATTCAAGTTTATCAAAAAAAGAGCTATTTGTCCCTGCGGGGCAAAGTACCCAGCTGATAGTTGGTGCTACTCCTGACAAAGATTTAAGCATCTTGAAGCTTTCAGAAGCGTTGTACGGCAATTTCAATTTAAAAAGAGTTTATTATTCTGCCTATGTCCCTACTTTAGCTGACCCAAGACTTCCTGCCATAATAAAACCACCGTTACTAAGAGAACACAGGTTGTATCAAGCAGATTGGCTTCTTAGATTCTATGGTTTTTACGCTGACGAATTACTAAGCAAGACAAATCCAGACTTTAATCCTGAGTTAGACCCAAAGGCTGACTGGGCGCTCAGAAATCTTCATTTATTTCCAGTGGAGATTAACTCTGTAGATTATGAAATGCTATTGAGAGTACCTGGAATAGGTGTTAAATCTGCTCAAAGAATTATAACGGCGAGAAGAGTTGGGAAATTAAACTTTGACAATCTAAAAAAAATAGGTGTAGTGTTAAAGCGAGCTGGGCATTTTATCACTTGTCAAGGCAAAACATACGATACTTATAGTCAAAATGAGCATATAGTCAAGGATTCGCTTATTTCAGCAAAGCTACTTCCCCAAAGCAAAAAAGCTGTACCTGGACAAATGTCTCTATTATCAACACTTAATGAAAGTGGTATAAGCGAAGGAATGTCCGATTTATATTTATTTGATTCTCCACAAAACACAAAGCAATGGCTCAGTTATTATAATCAGCCACAGGATGGGAGGCTATTATTAAGTGATATACATTTATGATGGAACTTGGAATTGCTTTTTAACAGCAGTACACCATTATTATTACGACCGTGAAAATGTAACAAATATTGAATCTGCACTCTCTTATTCTCCCAATTTGATTGACGAATACCGAGAGATTACTGCAGATACCGAAAAGGCAAAAAACGTAGAGAACGCCATACGGATTAAGATATCTCATGAAAGCTTGGATAATGTTATACGCTGTTTTTTTTCAGAAATAGCTGGCCGTGAAATGTGGATTATAAACTATATAAAGCTAGGATTTAAAATTGGAAGTAAAATAGATAGTATGCTTGGAACTCAAACTGTTTTAGACGTTTTGATACCTGCACGAAAAGTCAAATCAGAATCCCACCTTATGTTGGGTATTCTACGTTTCGAGCTTCTTGAAAATAATATATACTATGCTCCCATTCAGCCAGACCATAATATTATTACTTTTATCGCACCTCATTTTAAACAGCGTTTTGCTGATCAAAACTGGGTAATTCATGATACTAAAAGGAAGCTTGCAGCCTTATACAACACAAAGAATATGATTATTTCATACATGGATTTAACTGATATTCCTGAGCGACATGCTGATGAGCTCAAATTTCAATCACTTTGGAAAAACTATTTTAAACATATTGCAATTAAAAGCAGAATAAATCCAAAGCTGCAGAAGCAGTTTATACCAAAACGCTATTGGAAGCAACTTACTGAGAAGAAATAGAGTTACTAAATAACCTATATTCTCCTCTCCTACATAAGCATTTTACGTATTGAGTTATTCGAGTTTATTAACCAAATCCTTGAATGTATTTCCACGCTGTTCAAAGTTTTTGAACATATCAAAGCTGGTACTTGCAGGCGACAATATTACGCAATCTCCCGGAGAAGCTTCAGCATAAGCACGGTTAACAACCTCCTCATAGGTATTACAGTGGATTATTTTAACCTCACATTCACTATCTGTCTGATTAATGTAGTTATTTAATGCTTCTTCAATCTTTGGAGCAGTAGCTCCTATTAACAGAAGACATTTTACTTTTTCAGCTATTATCTGTCCAATTGAGTCATAAGGTATTCCCTTGTCTTTACCGCCTGAAATAAGAATTACTTTGTCTTTAAAAGTACTCAGAGCAGCAATTGTTCTTGAAGGGCTGCTGTCAATTGAGCTATTATAGAATTTAATGCCATTTAGCTCTCTTACAAGCTCTATTCTGTGTTCAACACCGTTAAAGGTAGTAGCTATCTTTTTTATTGTTTCAGGCTTAACAAAATCAATTGTAGCGGCAGTTGCAGCCATATAATTTTCAATATTATGGACCCCTGGTATCTTTATGTTTTGAACATCTACTACCTCTATTTCTTCCTTTTCATTTTTTACAATTAGTTTTCCATCTTTAATAATAATTCCAGTGTCAATATTATTCGCTCTAGAAAAGTAGACGCACTGGCCGTTAGCTTCATTTGCAAAGCTTTTTGTTATTTCATTATCATAATTTAGAACCAATTTATCATTTTTAGTTTGGTTTAAAAAAATGTTTTTCTTTGCATCAATGTACTCGTTAAATGACTTATGAACATCAAGATGATTAGGTGAAATATTTGTTATTACAGAAATAGTTGGACAATTCTTTATAGTCATTAGTTGAAAACTACTTAATTCTAGAACAACTTTATCTATACTCTTAACTTCATCTATTTTGCTTAGTAGAGGTGTACCAATATTGCCACCTAGCCAGCAATTATAGCCTTCTTCTGTGAGTATTTTATAAATTAATGTTGTTGTAGTGGTTTTACCATCGCTTCCTGTAACGGCAAATATCTGCGCTGGACAAAGGCTGATAAATACTTCCATTTCAGAGGTAAGCTCTGCTCCCTTATTTACTGCATTAACTAGCTGTGGTAAATCAGGTCTCATACCCGGAGTTCTGAAAATCATATCAAACCCATTTAGTGATTCTAAATAATCATTTCCTAAAATATATTTAACAGAAAGCCCCTTTAACTCAGATAATGCATCTGAAAGGCTTTCTTGAGTATTTTTATCAAATGCCGTAACATTAACGCCTAAACTTACTAGATATTTAATTAACGGAATATTGCTGATACCAATTCCTAATACAGCCACCTTTTTATCCTTTATATTTTTTTTAAACTGTTCTAGCTTGTTATTCATAATAATATACATACC
>JAEWZA010000356.1 GCA_023395575.1 Bacillota bacterium | reverse complement strand
GTATTAATATCTGCGGTTTTATATGGTGTAATATTCATGGATATTCCACTTATGACTTTCTGCTTTGTAGCTGCTTTATTATATACTTTTGTTTATATTCAGATAAACTCATTACTTGCAGTATTTGTGATTGATATTGTTGCAACCTTAGGAGTACTTGTTTCTAGAAGGCTAGGTATTGAGAGGGTTATAAGCAATGTGGGAGATATTTATATGATTCCAGTATTCCTTCTCAGTATAATTATGGTAGTAAGTGGTTGCTATTATCTTTGGAAGCAAAAGTCCCATACCACTAATGCGCATAACAAAAGTCAACACATGTCAGTTCGTTGATAATACATGTGCGAAAAATGAGACGGGGCATTATAGGGTCTATATATTTCAAGTTATTGTTAGACAGTATTTTAACTATATATAAGACTTTTTGTAGTTTTACAGAAGTTAAAGCATTTCTATAAAAGTTTTTCGTAAAAATACCTAAATTGGGCTTATTCAACGAAAAGGAATATATTTGTAAAGTACAACTAAATTAAATGGTGAAGCTTAGGCAAACCATTGATTCAAGTTGCACTTCTAATATTCCATTAAGATGCAAAGATATTTGTGTATATATTTAAGATCCATACACTTTAGTCATAATGTTGTTTCAGCGAGGTTATATTCTTGCATGTTTACTGACGTTCAGCAAGCCCTAATTTAGATGTTTGTTGGAGGAAAATATGAGAAGTCTTGCAGATATTCTAAAGAAAGCATCACTTACACAAAAGGGAATAACCTTTATAAATGGAGAACAAAATATAAGTCATCTATCCTACAAATATCTTTATGAAAAAGCACAGATGTATCTCGCTATGCTTCAGAATAATGGATTGAAAGTGGGAGATCAACTAATATTGCAATTGGATGATAATGAGGATTTCATTTGCATATTCTGGGCTTGTATTTTAGGGGGTATTATACCTGTACCATTGACACAGGGAGGTAATGACGAACATAGGTTAAAGGTAATCAAGGTATGGCAGTCATTACTTTCACCACACATAATTTCAACAGCTAATGCGTATAACAGATTTATAGGTCATATACAGAGCGCAAGTGAATTTGCAAAAGATATTGAAGCTTTAGAAAAGAGTATTATCCTGCTTGATAATCAGGAACTTGGTGAGGAATCGGGAATAATATTCGATGCGAACCTTGAAGACACTGCTTTTTTACAGTTTTCTTCTGGTTCTACAGGCACCCCGAAAGGTGTTATACTTTCCCATGAAAATTTGCTCACTAATATTTGCGCTATTGTAGAGGGAACTAATTGTTCACAAGAGGATTCTGCATTTAGCTGGATGCCGCTGACTCATGACATGGGATTAATAGGCTTCCACCTTGCACCTATATATGCCTGCATTAATCAGTATATAATGCCAACTGCCCTGTTTATTAGAAGACCCTCCCTATGGATGGACAAGGTAGCTGAATACAATGCAACAATTCTGTCATCTCCAAACTTCGGATATAAATATCTTTTAGATCATATAGAAGCTAAAGAGCATAAAAATTGGGATTTATCAGGCGTTAAACTGATTTTCAACGGTGCTGAGCCAATAGATGCGCAACTCTGCAGTGTATTCTTGGATAAAATGAGCAGATTTGGACTGAAGAACAATGTTTTATTCTGTGTATACGGTTTAGCTGAAGCTAGTTTGGCAGTGACATTCCCGCTCATTAATGAACAAATACTAACTCATAATATAAGCAGAAGCTCCCTTAATTTGGGACAACTGATAGAGTACACTTCAGGTGATGAAGGCACTACTTTTGTGGATTTAGGATATCCTGTGAAGGATTGTTCTGTGGTAATTCAAAATGACAATAATGAAATTTTGGATGAAGGTCATTTAGGCTATGTACTGATAAAGGGAAAGAATGTCACAAAGGGTTATTACAATAACGAAGTTGCTACAAGAGAAATAATAAGGGAAGATGGATGGCTAAATACAGGCGACCTGGGATTTATTAAAAATGGGCGCTTGATTATAACAGGCAGAGCAAAGGATATTATATTTATAAATGGACAGAATTTTTATGCCCATGATATAGAGAGAATTATTTACAATTTAGAAGGAATAGAGCTTGGAACTGTGGCGGCTTGTGGAGTATATGATGCTTCTGAGAAAACAGAGCAGATATGTGTTTTTGTTATATTCAAAAAGGGTGTAAAGGATTTTGTACCTATAGCTTTGGAAATAAAGAGTGCCCTTAACAAGCAACTAGGATTTAATGAAGTGCTTGTTATTCCAGTTAAAAAGATACCTAAAACTACCAGTGGCAAAATCCAGAGGTACAAGCTTCGTGAAAGCTATTTAGAAGGTGAGTTTTCAGATATTGTCAGTGAGCTTGACCAATATCTTTTTGAAAATAGCAATAACCGCATCATTGAAAAGCCTGAAAATGAGCTCCAGCAAAAGTTGGTTGAAATATGGAAGGAATTGCTTAAGCTTCAAGTTGTAGGTGTTAATGAGGATTTCTTTAAGCTTGGTGGCAATTCCTTAAAGGGTGCACTGCTATTAAATAAAATATATGAAGAATTTAATACAGAAATTGTGATGGCTGATTTTTTTGTGACTTCTACTATAAAAGATTTGGCTGCTTTAATAGAAAACTCTGAAAAAAGTGAGTATAGCTACATCAAACCAATTGGAAAGAGGGAGTTTTATCCTCTTTCTGCTGCTCAAAAAAGAATGTTCCTTTTAAGCCAGATGGAAGGTGAAAATACCAATTATAATCTGCCTTACTTTATGTTGGTCGAAGGTAAGCTTGATGCAGCTAAGGTTGAAGCGGCTTTCAAAACTATTATTCAAAGACACGAGGTTCTAAGGACATCTTTTTGCATTGTTGAAGGGGAACCAGTACAAAAGATTAATGAGTTTGTTAAGTTCACTGTGCATTGTAATAGTGGTGATATTGAAAACATTGATAAATTAGCCTCTGAATTTATAAGACCCTTCAGTCTTGCAGAGGCTCCACTGATGAGAGTAGAGCTTGTTAAGTTTGGTGAAAACGAGCATTTACTGATGTTTGATATGCATCATATTATTTCTGATGGAACTACAATGGGAATATTGATAAAAGAATTTACTCAATTGTACCTGGGAAATAATTTGCCTGAATTAAATATTAATTATAAAGATTATGCTGTGTGGGAAGAGGAATACTTAAGCAGTGAACATATACAAAGACAAAAGCAATACTGGCTGGATAGATTCTCAAACGAAATAGCTGTATTGAATCTGCCCACAGATTATAAAAGGCCTAAACAGCCATCTTATGAAGGAAAAAGAATTAGGTTCAAGCTATCTAGTGATGTCAAAAAGGAAATTGACAAGCTTTCACAAAGTACAAATGCTACTAGCTATATGATTCTTTTGGCTGCATATAATATTCTATTGTACAAATATACAGGTCAGCAGGACATTGTTGTTGGATCACCTGTAATTGGAAGACCACGTTCTGAATTAACCAGTGTAGCGGGGATGTTTGTAAACAGCTTGGCAATGAGAAATTATCCAAAGGGTGAGAATACTTTTATAGAATTTCTTGATGGTGTAAGGAGTAATTCTCTTGATGCCCTTAAAAACCAGAGTTATCCATATGATAAGCTTATTGAAGAACTTGGTATTTCTGTTGACCCATCTAGGAATCCATTATTTGATACCATGTTTTCTGTACAAAATATGGAGCTTGGTGAAATTAATATTGAGGGGCTTAAATTTAATAATTATCAATATGAAACTGGCATATCTAAGTTTGATATAACCTTGCTGGCTGAAGAAAAGGATGGAACTGTAGAGTTTGAGTTAGAGTATAAAACTGCTCTATTCAGCCCAAAAACAATAGAAAGAATGTCTTCCCATTTTGTAAACATTATTTCAGAAATACTTAAAAATCCAAAAATTAAGCTGTCTGAAATAAACCTTATTTCAAATGAGGAGCAAATAC
>JAEWZA010000328.1 GCA_023395575.1 Bacillota bacterium | reverse complement strand
AAAAAATTAAGTTTCATTATAAAAAACATCCCCACAAATTTGAAATTTTCAGCGTAATTGACCATATTTGTTAATAACAAACTACCCGGTCATTATGGCCGGGTTAGTTTGTTTTATCTTAGAATTTCTCTAATCTTATCAAGTTTAGTTTATTTCTCATTGTATTATTATAGATATGGTAAACTGCTTTATTTACCTGCATAGAACTTTAAATAGTTTTCAATATTAGCCATCCAGTACGCTCCATCATGTGCACCTGAGTTTAAATGATATTGTGAGTCCACACCTTTTGACTTTAATACCGTATTTAGCTGTTCACAGCCCTCATAAAATTGGTAGCTATCGTTATCACCACAGTCCAGATATACTTTTAAGCTGGTAAGATCCTTCTTCTCGGCAACACGAATTGGGTCCCTTTCATTTCTAATATCTTCAGTAGGATATACAAAGGCCATTGCACTGCCTGAGTAGCCGTCCAAAAATATTGCCGGACTATGTCCTCCCACCTTACTAAAAATATCTGTATAAGTAAATGCCATATGCAAAGATACCCAGCCGCCCATAGACACTCCCCCTATATAGCGACCTTCTTTTGATGAAATTGTACTATAATTTGCATCAATATAAGGAATTACTTCTTTGTAAAGATAATCTTCGTACATGCCTGTATTAAAATTCGATGGAGGAATACCTCTATCAATAGAAAACATCTCAGAATTAATTCCATAGCTATTATCAATTTGTGGAGCGACAATAATTAATGGCTCAATCTCATTTTTTTCAATAAGTTCATCTGCCTTTGTTTCAACCTGAAAGCCAGGGAACCACGTATCTTCAGTTCCAGTATACCCATGAATTAAATATAATACAGGATATTTTTTATTTTGGCTATATTCCTTGGGCAAGTAAACATTTACACGCATATCCTTTTGTAATGCATCGCTTGAGATAGTGATTTTTGAATATCTATCAGAAGTATCTTGCTGAACTGCCGTTGACTCTACTGAGGTTGATTCCGTTGTTGTCGATGCTGCCGTTTCTTTCGATGTTGTTGAAGAAGTATTAGTGCTTTGTGAGCTACATCCACCTATTGTCATGATTGCTAATAAAGCTATCATAAGGATATTTCTTCTTTTTGATTTCATAATAATAAATCTCCCCCTAAAATATTTTAATTATATCACTCAACAACTCAACTCTCCCAGCTAAAAATTCAGGCAAATATTTGGGCAACAAATCATTGATAAATCCCCAATACCCATATACTTCTAATATGAGAAAGTTGAGTTAATAAATACATTTTGACTATAATTCTAATATTTATGTTAAGTTTTATTATAGATAAGGTCAACATCAATAGCACTTTAAAATTTAGTTATCTTTAAAATACACTCAATCTATTTACTCTTTAGGAACATCTACATCAAGATCTAGAACCCTTAAGCTTTTTGCAGCATCTAGTTCACCTTTTGTAACAATTACTTCACCATTTTTTATAAACTCAACATTTAAACCTAAATAAGCAGCAAGTGCTTTTCCTAAATTTTCAGAACCATGTTCTGGAATTACTATTTTGGGATTTAATTTATCAATGATATATTTTGTTTCTTCTAGATTCATCTTAGAATTAGCATATTGAGGCTTTATACTCGCTTGTATGAGTAAAACATCTGCATTTTTAATTTTTCCCAAGGTTTCATCACTGGGTAATTCCCCCTGTGAAGCGAAATGTGCAATTTTTAGACCATTGATTTCGTATACAAAGATAATATTGGGTTCTGACATTTCACCTTTATTATGTTTTCCTTGATACCCTGTTATTGTAACGCCCTTTTCATGAAATGAGCCTGTTTCGTTAATTAACTTATATGTGCCTTGCAATTTTGATAAATCTACATGATCAGCATGTTGATGGCTTTCTGTCACTATATCAGGTTGAACAGTTTCATTCATCATGTAAGGATCTGCAACAATTTTTATACCTTCTGGAGTTTCCAACTTAAAGCAAGCATAATTTTCTGGATATTTTTTTATCCAAACACCTTCAGTAAAATTTGCTGGTTTATTTGCCTGTGGTATATTATTAACGATTGATTCTGATTGGCTTGATGAAGAAATATCACTGACAACTTCCGTGCTCTGAACTTCTTTGACCTGCTGTTCCACTAATCTATTTGTTTGAGTGGTATCAATAATTTTAGTATTGTAAGTGAATATATATTTGGCAGACATTAATACAATAATTATTAAGATTGCAGTTATAATCTTTGTTTTACTCACAGTGTACCTCCAAAAAACCATAACTAATATGGGCTTTTACAGAACAATTAAACTATACATGCCTTTATGAGTTAATTGCTTAAATACCATACAACACTACATACCATTTTACTACAAATGGGAAAATAATGTAATACAAATTAAAAATAGCCAAAATATATTTCCTGAGATGTTTTTATAGTCCAAAATTACTTTTTTAATAGAAGTGTTCCGTTCATCCTTTTTTTTGTTGACGACACAAGTAACATCATTGGTCTACGGAGTTCATCCAGCATTCCAGGCACAGTGTTAAGTAATTCTTCTGCTGGTTTAGGTTCAACAATTCCGGTTATTTCAAATCCTGATTTTATGAGACCATTTAGGTATGTCATCAATGTCTTATGATACTTTACAATTTCCTCTCCCAGAAATACAGCTCTACGAGCACCTTCGGTAAAATATTGATCAACTGGCCAGTGTAGTTTATTTCCCTGATTATCATAATGCCAATCCTGTGGTCCTTGTGCAGTAAAAATTGGGTGTTCCACAGACAACACAAAATCTCCGCCATTTGTTAGGCATTTACTTACTTTACTTAAAACGTCCTCAAATGACTGAATATAATGAAAAGTCAAAGAACTAATTACTATATCAAATGAATTAATGGGAAAATCTATTTCCTCAATTGGCATACAGATATACTGAATCTTTTCTGAACTTGTTTTGTTCCTTGCCTCACTTAACATCTTTTGTGATATATCTATTCCAACAACTGACTTTGCACCATTCTCTACTGCAAACCGACAATGCCACCCAAAACCACAACCTAAATCTAAAACTCTCTTATTTTGAAAATTAGGCAGCAGCTTTTTAAGCTCATGCCACTCTCCCGCAGCTTCTAGCCCATTTTTTGAACGCTCCATATTGCTGTACTTTTCAAAAAAAATGTTATCATCATATTTATTTTGTTTCATTTTGTTCCTCCATCAAACACATAGTCATACTGATCACCGGTAATCTGTGTCAGCCCACTCAAGTAAATAGATGTGCCTTAACTTATTATAGGACAATTAATGGCGACCTAATTAGATTTCCAACCAGGCTACCATCATCATTAAGAGCTAAGTGCCTTAATTCTATCTACCACATCATTGCGAAACCGTTCGATATAGCTTAGGATATACTGACTTATATCAAGTGAATCATCTTTAATTAACGGCGTTAAATCCATGGCATAGCTCAGTGCATCTGAACTATCAGTTCTATGTGATTCTGAATATGTTGCATTTGCAAGTCTTCTTCCCTCTGTTGCCAAATCATATCTCTTACCTCCACATATTTGAGAATCATGAACTCCAAGTACTGCAGCTGCTATATTTGCGTGAGCTGACACATCAAACAAAACCTTATCTTCTCCATTAAGCCAATCTAGGCCTCTCCACACCTCACAGCCATAAACCTTTTGAGGTCTAAGCTCTTTAGGAAGCAGCCTGATTGCATTGATAACTCTAATAGCAACTGCTACATGTGTGTCATGCCTATCAGCGAGGTTATGCGTATAAACAACCTTTGGTCTAGCTTCCTTTATTAGTTCTTTAATTTCTTCTATAATCTCGTTATTTTTACTATCCTTAGCCTCACTGCTGGTATATCCTAGAAGTGCCATGGCTCCATATTCCCCAACATAGGCTGCTTTCTTCTGCTCAAGTTTTCTAGTCTTTTGCATTTCTTCATCTGTATATTTCTCATAGCGTCCATTCCTTGGGCTTCCAGCTCCATTGGTGACAACTACTCCGCAAAACCACTCATCATCTCTTCCATAGCATTGTGCAATACCATGATAAGCCATTATTTCAATATCATCTTGATGTGCAGAAATAGCCA
>JAEWZA010000306.1 GCA_023395575.1 Bacillota bacterium | reverse complement strand
AAGAAATACGGAGCTGTAAACTTAAAAACAATCACAGATGCAGTTGCAGCAAATGAAATTGCTATGGGCTATACCAACCCTTTTGCAAGTTCTACTGGCTTGAATTTCTTGATTTCAACCTTAAGTACCTTTGACAGTAAAGAACTATTAAGTGTTAAGGCTATTCAAGGTTTTGAGAAATTTCAGACAAATATTCCTTTTGTTGCTTATACAACCTTGCAAATGAGGGAGTCAGCACAGTCTGGAGTACTTGATGGATTTATACTTGAATACCAAACCTTTATGAATACTCCGGAATTAAATTCTGATTACATATTTACTCCATTTGGTGTAAGACACGATAGTCCTATGTATACCATTGGAGATATATCAGCTGAGAAAAAGGAAATACTCCAAAAGTTCATAGAATTCTGCAAAACTGAGAAATCCCAAAAGCTTGCTACAGAGTATGGATTTAATAAGTTAGATGATTATACACCTGAAATGAATACTGTCTCAGGAGATGTTATTTCAAAGGCACAGAGTCTTTGGAAGGAAAAAAAGGATGTTAATAATGATATAGCAGCCGTTTTTGTAGCAGACATATCGGGTAGCATGAATGGGGTTCCATTGAATAATTTAAAGAAATCGCTTTTAAGCGGTTCTCAGTATATACTAAAGGATACTTCAATCGGACTTGTCTCATTTTCTACAGATGTAAATATCAATCTTCCAATAGCCAAGTTTGACATAAATCAGAGATCTTTATTTACAGGAGCAGTAACTGATTTGACTGCAAATGGAAGTACTGCTATGTTTGATGCTATTGTTGTAGCTTCAAAAATGCTAATTGAGGAAAAAGCAAAGAACCCTAATGCAAAATTAATGCTTTTTGTTTTAAGTGACGGAGAAACAAATTATGGGCATTCCCTAGATGATGTGAGTGACATGCTCAAAGCGTTTAAAATTCCAATTTACACAATAGGCTATAATGCAAATATTAAAGCGTTAGAAACTCTTTCACAGATTAATGAAGCAGCAAGTATTAATGCTGACTCTGAGGATGTTGTATATAAGCTTGGCAGTTTATTTAATGCACAGATGTAAAAACTTGAAAGTACAGATGGTGCTTACATGGTGCACTTTCAAGTCTCAAAAACGCAAGCGTTTTTAGAGATAGTGTGTGATGTACTAAAGCATAAAGCAAATCTGGAATAGTGATAATTTTGTATAAGTATTAATACAAAACTTTGATGCTCTTTAGAATAGATTAACCTCTATTTTAAAGGGCATTTTTCATCTCTAATCAAAGAAATATTCTTGCACATATAGACCTTTTATGTGTGAAAGTTGATTAATATATTAAAAAATTATTAAATTATACTGACAGATATTGTTATGATAGGTCGAATGTTTTATATTTATTATATAAGAGGCAACAAAATGTTTTTCACTTCGAAAAATTTCAAATTGAATCTAGGTATTTAACAACGCATAAAAAAATGTCTTTTGGAGTATAGATTAGCCTGTTTTTTATAATAATTCGCTCAGCTTTTCTGGTTGAAAATTTGTAAGCTTGAATATAGCCTGACTTTGTGTGGAAGTTTGTAAGTCGTTATTATAAAAAGGAAATGGAGATACATATGAATAAAAAAATTGGAACAATTTGTATTTTGCTTGTTGTCCTGATGCTTTTCCCCATTTTAGGATACAAGGTATTTACTGATAAACCCTATGAAGGTAATGTTTCAAATGCACAGGATGTGCAGGTAGATGAGGATTTAAGGGGTGTATGGATTGCCTCTGTTAGTAACATTAATTTTCCATCAAAACCAGGTCTGACTGCAGAAGAACAAATGAAGGAACTGGATAAAATTATTGAAAATACAGAGTATATGGGTCTCAATGCCATATTTTTTCAAGTCCGTCCAACGGGGGACGCTCTATATAAATCAACAATTTACCCATGGTCTACATATTTAACAGGTAAACAAGGAAAAGCAAATGACAAGGATTTTGATCCTTTAGCCTACATTATCGAGCAGGGTCACAAAAAGGGTATCCAGATTCATGCTTGGATTAATCCTTTGAGGCTGTCAATGGGCACAATAAGTAAGCCTGACAAGGATATAAAGGTATTATCAGCTAACCACCCTGCAAGAAAAATACCTAATGCTGTGGTTACAGCACATACTGGTCAGCTTTACCTAGATCCGGGAAGCCCAGAGGCAATTAAGCTCATCACTGATGGAATTGCCGAAATTGTAAAAAACTATGATGTTGATGGTATTCATTTTGATGACTACTTCTATCCGTCAAAGACTGAGGCAAAAAACAATCAGGATTTTAATGACGATGCGACCTATAAAAAGTACAAGGGTAATTTTAAAAATAAGGATGATTGGCGAAGAAACAATATAGACATTCTTGTTAAGAATTCATATGAAACGGTAAAAAGTATAAAACCAGAGGTTCAATTTGGTATAAGTCCTTTTGCAATATGGTCAAATAAAGACAGAAACCCAGAAGGCTCAGATACACAAGGCGGTATTTCTACATATTATGACTATTATGCTGATTCAAGGAAATGGGTTAAAGAGGAATATCTGGATTACATAGCGCCTCAAATATATTGGAATATAGGATTTAATGTAGCGGATTATTCTGTACTATTAGATTGGTGGAAAAATGTATGCAGCGGAACAAAGGTTAAACTGTATGTGGGACATGCCGCCTACAAAATAAATGATACAACACAAGCAAATGAATGGCTTGATCCATTACAAATACCAAAGCAAATTGCATTAAACAGAGAAAGTAATGCTGTTAGTGGCAGTATATTTTATGGATATGCAAAGCTTGCAGCTAACAGCTTGGGCATAAAAGAAAAGCTTCATGGTATTTATGTGGCGGGAAGAGATCCTGGCGGTAGTGTTCCTGAAGATAGACAGCTAATTATATCTCAGCCATCAAATGGTTATGAAACTTCAGCTTCAAAGGTTAGTATTCTTGGAAGTGGAGATCCGGACCAGCCTATATATTTAGGGGATACCGAGATAGAAACTTCCGAGGATGGTTATTTTACTGTATATATAGATTTGAAGAACGGTGAAAATAGCTTTGTTTTCAAGCATAAGGGCAAAGAGACTGTGCTGAAAATAAAAAAGAAGGGGACAACTGCAACAACTTATAAAATGACAAAGCCTGAATTTAAACCCGATTCCTTTTCTCCTACACAAGCTATGACAATGAAAACTGGTCAGAAAGTAACTTTTTCCTGTCAAGCGCCAAAAAGGTCAAAGGTATGGGTTGAGCTTGGAGCATATAAGGTTAATTTGACAAGCGTTGAAAGTGTAAATAATTCAGATGTAGCAAGTAGCAAGGCAGATGAAAATGAATTGACACCTGTAAAGTACACAGGCACCTTTGAATTTCCAACAGTAAAGGGAAATCAAAGGGTTTTAAGCCTTGGAAAGCCAGTATTTGTTCTTGATTACAATGGAAATAAGATAACAAAATCGCTGAGTAACACAATTAGTGTACAGTCTTCAAAATATCATAAATATGCAGTTGTAAATACGAAGGAAGCAGAAGTACCAGCCCGTTCAGGACCATCCTCATCATATTCCAGGGTAACCCCATTAATAAATGGTGCTTATGATTATGTTGTGGGTCAACAAAATAAATTTTATTTGCTAAAGAGTGGGGTATGGGTAGCGGAAAGCGACGTAAAAATTGTAAATGATAAAGCATTAAAGACTAATACTATATCATCAATTAGAGTTAAAGCTAATAGCAATTATACAGATATTACATTTAAAATGCCTGTAAATACTGTATTTGACGTGTCAGCACAATCAGGCACTGTTACATTGACATTATTTAATACTAAGGGTATAAAAGTAGGTACAGCTGCCCCCAGTAGTTCTATTTATTCATCAGTTATTTGTCAGAATATATCTGGCAATGCAGTATATACATTTAAGCTGAAAGCAGCAGACAATTATTTCGGGTATTATGCGCAGTATAAAAATGGTGAATTGGTATTCTCACTAAAAAACGCTCCTAAGATTGACAAAAATGGTAGCAAGCCGCTTTCTGGCCTAAGGGTACTGCTTGATGCAGGGCATGGAGGAAATGAGTCAGGTGCTATTGGACCATTAGGAGCTCGAGGACTTTATGAAAAGGATATAAATTTATCTATTGCGCTTAATACAAGAAAGTACTTAAGAGCGCTTGGAGCAACGGTTATAATGACTAGAACCAGCGATACTGCAGTAAGTCTGACAGAAAGGGCAAATTTGATTAGAAAAGAAAAACCAGACATTGCAGTTTCAATACACAATAATTCTATGGATGTGACAGCTGATTATTCAAAGCATAAAGGCTTTTTAACGCTCTATTCGCAAGCAGGCTCTAAGGCAACAGCTGGTTTTATACAGGAGGAAATGGTAAAAAACTTAGACAGAGAGAATGATGGCTACAGATGGCAGAGCCTGTCAGTATGTATACCAACACAAGCACCTGCAATACTTGTAGAATGTGGCTTCATGTCAAATCCTGCTGAGTATGAATGGCTTTCAAATTATGAAAATCAAGTGAAAATTGCGAACTCATTGGGAAATGCCATAGAAAATTGGGCTTATAACAAGGCAAGAAAATGATGCCCACTTCTATAAGTAGAGGTTGTAGGGAGAAATGTAGAATAATACAAAGAATTGTACTATAATAAACTAAATTTTCACACATTATTATGGACTTTATAAATTGAAAATGAAAGCGTTGTGACTAAGTGACAAAACAATTAAAAGCAGATCTATTTTTGATATTTATTACAGCAGTTTGGGGTTCATCATTTACCTTAATGAAAAATATCTTAGAAGATATACCTCCTTTTGCATTCCTTGCTTTGAGGTTTTCTATTGCTGCCATTATATTATTAATTATATTTCATAAGAAGCTTAAAGAATTAAGTAAAACATCAATACTAAAGGGATTTATTATTGGTTTGATGCTATTTGGCTCGTTAGCTTTACAGGTAATAGGACTAAATTATACTACTGCACCCAACTCTGCATTTATCACAAGCTTAAGTGTAGTTATGGTTCCTATAGTTTCGTCTATACTCTTAAAAAAGAAACCTGCTAGAAGTTCAATGATAGGGGTAACCTTTGCTCTTATAGGCTTATTTTTTGTTTCAGGTGGATTAAATTTCAAGATGAATATAGGGGAGATTTTAACTCTTTTTTGCGCTATATGTGTTACTATGCAAATTATATTTATTGATAAATTCACAAATAATGAAGACCCTGTTCTGTTAGGAGTTTTACAAGTTGTTTTTTCAGCAATACTAAGTATAGGTTCATGGATTTAT
>JAEWZA010000255.1 GCA_023395575.1 Bacillota bacterium | reverse complement strand
AATCTATACTTCTAGCAGCATAAGGGCTCAGCAAGCTCTCCTGCTGTTCTCTCAACTTTCTCCATTCCATACTCTCACCTCCAACAAAGTTATAACGCTTATATTCAAAATGAAATATTTCGATTGTAGAAAAATTTTATTACATTAGCGGTATTTTATCGAGGCAAGAGTTATTCTCAACGCCTTAAAACAAAATCGGTACCCACCACTTATAAAGTAGGGGATATTTTCTCATCTTGATATAATATACCATAAAAACATATGGAAGTATTCAAGAAAAATATAAACAGCCTTCTTCAATTCTAATATTGAGAACGTTTTCTTGAGTATCCACTAAACACTAAAGCTAAACCACCAGCTACCAATGAAATTGGTATAAGCACCTCAATTACATTTGATGAAATGGCGCTAAGTATCATCATTAATTCAAAAAATATGCCTATACCACCAACAATTGAACCTGCAATAAGCAGACCTTTTTTTCTTTTTGTAAATATGCACATCTGTAATAGCCCTACTGCTACTGAAATAATATACACAGGCCATGTAAACCTTGTAAAATGCCAATCAGTTGATACTTCAAATACAAATAGCAGCCCTATTGTCGTTATAATTCCTCCTGGTATTAACAAACCTGGTTTGGAACCAGTAAGAAAAAATCCAAGTTCAAAAGCCAATCCAATAATCAGCACTATAAACACCCAGAAATCGTAAGAATCAAACTTTATAATCCTTATATCAAAAACAGTGTTAAGTGCAAAAGCAATGACGCCCAGAACGATTAGCAATAAACCAATATAGTAATTAGCCTTTCTCATAAAAACATCCTTTCTTTGCTGTGCTCCATGGCACAAAATTATTAATCTTATTGTGTAGAACCTCGTTCAGAATTAATATGTACAAACTGTTATAATTGGTTCTGTTACTTATTATATACGCATATTATACATATTTTATTTATCTTTTGTCTGATAATCTTCAGGAGAAAGGTATCATTAACTATTTTTTACAAATACTAACTTTATTAAAAGCACATTTATATATATATTTGTACAAGGAGTGGTTTTGTGAAAAGGGTAAGTCTGAAAATTAAAATATCTATAGCCATATTCTCAATTATTATAGATTTGTACTGCTGCTTTATATTTTTAAATATGTATAATCGCACTTATTGGCCTGCTTCACCGCAAATAGACTTATCACCTATACTTAAAAACCCAGAACTCAGTGAACAGGACTATTCTATAATATTTTCACAAACTGGTCTTGCAAAACAGGCAATTGACGATTTACTCTCTCTCAAAGACGGGAGAAACCTAATTTCATCTTATCAAAACAACTATTATGCAAAGCGCAAAATTTATATTGAAAAGCTTAACCCATTTACCTCACAAGAGAATATCCTAGTTAATAAAACATTAAACACGAATACTGACAGGATTCAATTAGCGCCCCTCAAAAACGGAGATATACTAATTACAAAATCCACCCATACACTATATTGGAGACACGGACATTGTGGGCTTGTTATAGATGCAAAAAACGGCATTATTTTAGAGTCAATAGAGCCTGGTACCATTAGTGATTATCAGAATATATCAAAATGGCAGACATATTCAACCTTAAAGGTTCTTAGACTTAAGAATGCAAATCAAAAAAAATTGGACGAGATAGCTCAATATGCTGATAAAAATCTCATTGGTTTGAAATATGGGATGCTAGCATCAAAAAAACAGTGTAATAAACCTTTATCTGCCAATTGCTCACAAATGATTTATCAGGCATATATTCACTTTGGTTATGATATCGACAGCAATCATGGCTTATTAATCACACCTGAAGATATAGCAAAAAGCAATCTGCTGTCTATTGTGCAAATTTATGGCTTTGATCCAAATAAAGACTGGTAGAAGTATAAAAATTATTAAACAACTGCTACACTTACAACAAAAACAAGTACTGATACTAACATTACTGAATAATCACTCAAGCTAAAAGTGTATTTCTTGTAGCCACTGTTTTTCTTTCGGACATTAAAACCTCTTAACTCGGCGGATATTGCACTTCCTTCTATACGCTTTACTGATGAAATCAGAAGAGGTACACATAATGGTAATACCAGCTTTAATTTCTTTATCGGATTTTTTGTGTCAAATTCAACACCTCTTGCAGTCTGGGATTCTATTATCCCATTCATTTCATGTTCAAATATTGGAATAAAGCGTAAAGCCGTTATAAAAGCAAAAGCATATTTATAAGGTATATGCAGCTTTTGTACCAATACATTTGTTAAATCACTCATCTTAGTAACTGTAAGCATTATAATTAGTGGTATTGTTGCACCTATCAGCCTAAATACAAGCAAAGTAGAAAACTGAAGACCAATATCAGTAATATATAGATTTAAAGGCAATTCTAGTAGCTTATCCCCTGTTCTGATTAATAGCACTTGTATCAAAAATAAAACAATTCCTATTTTTAATAAGGTTGCCAATATTGAAAGAGCCTTTTCCCCAATGCCTGCCATAAACCCAATAATAACATTCATAGCTATTATAGCAACGGCCATAATTAAACTATCATTGGCAAAACTACTCATACAAATTAATAAGGCAAGCAACATCTTTGTCAACGGATTTAAATTATGTATAATTGTATCACCTTGTGAATATTCTAAAATTCCTTTCAAGTCTTGCACCTACTCTCTATTTTTTCAGTCATCTCGTCTATGGTTAAAACACCTTGAAAATCATTTCCAAGCCTAATTGCCAGCTCTGCAATTTGCGGTGCTGCAAGAGATGCCCTTTTTAAAATATTTGAATTGACCATAACCTTATCGCAGGTATCATCCTCTAATATTCCTTTTTCTCCTATTACAATTACCCTCTTTGAAAAATCTGATACCAACTCCATATCATGACACACCATTATTACAGTGGTACCCTTTTGGTTTAGCTCATTTATTATATTCATTATGTGCATACATTCCTTATAATCCAAACCTGTTGTAGGTTCATCAAGGACCAATATTTCAGGTGAAAGAGCAATGATTGAAGCAAGTGCCACCTTCTGGCGCTCACCTCTGCTCAAAGAAAAAGGGTCCTTATCAGCTGAAAATCCAAAGCTCTCAATGGTCTCCTTACATCGTCTCTCTATTTCGTTTTTATCATCTAATACACATTTCAAGCCAAAAGCAATTTCATCCTTTACAGTATTCTGGCAAATCTGTCTGTCTGGATTCTGAAATAAAAATCCAACATGCTTTGCAAGCTCGCTTGTTTTCGCCTGCTTGGTATCTAAATTTGCTATGGTAATACTTCCAGAGGTTGGTTTTAAAAGTCCATTAAAAAGCTTCATAAGTGTTGTTTTACCAGCACCATTTCTGCCCACTATAGCAACAAATTCGCCCTTTTCAATTTTAAAGCTTATATTTTCTAGAATTTTATTTTTATCATATGCAAAAGAAACATTGCTGAAATTAATCATCTATGACCTCCATGAACTATTAAAACGCAAAATATTATAAAAGCAATAATGTTAAACTCTTCATTATTTAAGAAATAACCTTATTTACCATTATTTCAGCTTCATCAACGTTAACGGGCACCGCACCACTATATAATTTTTTCTCAATTAAATTAGTGGCTAAAGTGGCCACTCTCGGACAATTAACTCCTATTTTATGCAGCTTTTCGGTGTCCTTCAACACCTCCTGTGGCATTCCGTCTAAAAATATACTTCCTTCATTTATAATTAGCAAGCGTTTTGAAAACTCACTGAGCAGCATAATTTTTTGTTCAACTACAATAATGGTTATTTTCATTTTTTCATTTAGCATACGCAGCATACTATAGATTTGAAGGCTGCTTAGGGGGTCAAGCTCTGCAGTTGGCTCATCTAAAACCAGAATATCAGGCATAAGAGCCGCCACTGCTGCTATTGCAACCTTTTGCTTTTGTCCTCCACTCAAAGTACTGATATTTCTATATCGTAGGTCTTCTATCCCTACCATCTTAAGTATGTCAGTTATTCTTTTTTCAATTTCTGCATGAGGTACGCCGAAATTTTCCAATCCAAAAAGAATTTCGTCTTCAACAACAGAAGAAACCATTTGACCATCAATATCCTGAAACACACTACCTACACTTAAGGCAAGCTGAGATGGCGATGACTCTACAGTATCTAGTCCATTTACATTTACTTCTCCATAAAAGTCCCCTTCAAAATGATGTGGAATAATGCCGTTCAATGCATATGTAAATGTAGATTTTCCAGCACCGCTATTGCCGATAATTCCAATAAATTCACCTTTTTTTATAGATAGGCTTATTTCCTTTAATGCAAAGTTTTCACTCTTCTTGTACTTAAATGAAAAATCCTTAAACTCAATCATATTCTCACCGCTTCTAATATAGATAAATAACAATTACTATAGTATTTTTTTAACTTTTCAATTTAGTTTAATTCCAATTATTCTTTATCAAAAACTTAATTTGCCACAGCTTCGTTACGTCCTAATGCAAGTTTTAAAGGTATATATAATATCTGAACAATTATAGAATTTAATAAAGCAGTTCCAAGTATAATTGTTATAAACACACCAATAGGAATAGTTGTTACACTTGCACCTGAATAGAAAGCCGCGTAAAGCACTCCAATAAAAGTAAATCCACTAGCTAGCGTACTTACGAAAGTACAAACTATAGGTTTTAACGAGAACTTACCGATGCTCATTGGTATATAAAGTAGTAAAACCATCACTATGGCTCCAATAGGTTCACTAATCAAGTTTATATAAGGTGTTCCAGGGAATACCTGACATATAGCACCTGCCAAAATTCCAATAATGACTGCTTCTATAAATTTGGGCTTTATTAAAAGTATTGCCAGACAATACATTGCAATTATGAAATTAGGCTTCATAACTGTAAACATAGACCCCACAAAAAGCTTTAAAACTGCACCTACTGCAAGTAAAACTCCAACTAAAATTACGTCAGAAATTGATAATCCAGCTTTTTTCTCTTTTACAACAACTCTTTTTTCCATAAAAAAACCTCCACAAAATAATATTATTAGTAGAGGCTGAAATTCTAATTTTAATAAACAACACAATTTGATATATTCCGTCTTTGAAAGACAATAATTTCATGCAATCAATCTACAAAAAAATATCGTACAAAAAGCAACGGAAAATAGCTTGTTTGTTTCTCATCACGTCTCATCTAATCTCATCTAATCTCATCTCTACTTATAATGAATATAGCATTTTAGACATGTTTTTGTCAATATAGAATAATTAAAAACAGGTTATGTTTACCTCTTTTCTTGAAGTCAATTACTATGGGGAAAATTCTCATTTCCCCTCATCTAGATATGAAGCTTGTAAATCAGCTATATGTAACATTACAGCCAATGGAAATTGCTCATAAGCATGACTCAAGCTGTATGAGCCACCTTTTACAGCATCATCAAATCCACCCATATGCCACCTGATCGCAATAGACTCTTCTCTTGATAGACGCATAAAGCCCGAAATTATATACACTGATTTTTCACCATGTCCATAAGGCAATTTATCGTTAATTACATATGTAGGAACTTTTTGCCATACTCCCTTTTCATCCTTTTTGTTTCTAAACTCTATTTCATAGAAATTAACTTTACACAAATCATGTAAAAGTCCGCATATAGCAACCCTTTCCTGTTCCTCTACTGAAGCTGCCTCAAGGTTTTGAAAACCGTTTTCTCTGCAAAATCCATCTGCAAGACGTTTGAAAACATTTATACTATGTATGCAAAGTCCTCCTTCACACGCTAAATGGTATCTTGCCGATGCCGGTGCTATAAAGAAGTCTGAGTTTTCCAACCATAATAAAAGTTTTTGAGAACCCTCTCGTCTTATATATTTTGTAAATAGCATTATAAATTCATTCTTTGCTTCATTCATTTATTCAACTCTCCTATTTTCTCTTTTAATTTCTAATTCTGTAATTAAGTCTAAATTGCTTTGGAGTTAAACCTTTTCGAGCCTTAAACACCTTAATAAAATGACTACAATCTGAAAACCCTGTTTCCTGACTGATATAATTTAAACTGCAATCAGTAAAAATCAGATAATCTTCTGCTTTACTGACACGGATATATTCAATAAAATCCTTACAGGACTGGCCATACAGTTCTCTAAATCTCTTTGCAAAATAAGAATAACTCATTCCACACTTTTCTGCAATTTTTTCAACCTTTAAGGACTCAGCAGAATGAATATCAATATACTCACTAATTGAATAAATAGATTCATTCTCACTATGTACTTTTTTTATTTTTGTGGTATCAAAACCTTTACTCCGCCAGTACCGTAGTATTTTCATAAGTAAAGTATAAAGCTGAGCATTAAGAAGCGTGTCATAACCATAATCCTTTCTATTTATTTCAGATATACAGTTTTCAAATATATATTTTATATCAAATATTTCAGTTTCCTGCGCTGGCATATATATGTCTGCTTCTTTAAAATTTCTGGCAGCACTAAAAATCAAACTCATTTTAGGAGAATACTCAGTTGTAAGTCTAATTCTACTAATATCAAATTTCAACACAGCATATAATGGCGGTTCTGTATTGTCTGAATAAATAGAGTGAATAGCCTTAGAATGAATAATAATCATATCTTTAGGATTTAAGTTATAGATATTACCATCTGACAACACCTTTATTCTTCCTTTAATCATATATATAATTTCTAAAAAATAATGCCAGTGTGATTTTACAGGAAATTTTTCATTTTCTGAATTAAACATAAAGCACTCAATTGGAGAAGCAAGTGTATTACTTTCTTCAAATAATTTTTTCATATGCACCCCTAGAATAGATTTGTACAATTTATTATAATTTTTATTATAGCATTTTTTTTATGAACTGTTATCCTATTATTGTATTTTATAGGATCAATACATTTTTTTAATCAAGGAGACATGCATAATGAATAACTTTACTTTTTACAGTCCTACAAAATTTGTCTTTGGCAGCGATACAGAATCACAGTGCGGCTCTCTTGTAAAAGAATTCGGCGGTACAAAAGTATTAATTGTTTATGGGGGCGGTTCGGTAGTTCGTTCTGGATTACTTGACAAAATTAAGCATTCCCTTTCATCAGCAGGCATCAGTTATTCAGAGCTTGGAGGAATAATTCCAAATCCAAAAGATGATAAAGTTTATGAAGGAATTGATATTTGCAAAAATGAAAGAGTTGATTTCTTGCTTGCCGTAGGCGGAGGTTCTGCTATTGATACAGCCAAAGCTATAGCTGCTGGTGTCCCTTATGATGGAGACTTTTGGGATTTTTACAGTGGTAAGGCTTCAGTAGAAAAGGCACTTCCAGTTGCTACTGTTCTTACAATTGCTGCTGCAGGAAGTGAAGGTTCAGGTGATACTGTTATTACAAAAGCTGATGGTATGCTTAAGAGAGGTGCTGGAAGTGACCGCCTCCGCCCTGTTTTTTCAATACTAAATCCTCAGCTTACAGTAACGTTGCCTGCATACCAGACAGCCTGTGGTGCAGCTGATATCATGGCTCATGTCTTTGAGCGATATTTTACTAATACTAAGGATGTTGAAATTACGGACAGGCTTTGTGAAGCTGTTCTTCTTACCATGATTAACGAAGTACCAAAGGTTATCAAACATCCAGAAAATTATCAAGCAAGGGCGAATATCATGTGGGCTGGTATGGTTGCACACAATAATACTGTAGGAGTTGGAAGAAGCCATGATTGGAATAGTCATGGAATTGAACATGAACTTTCAGCACTCTATGATTGCGCTCACGGTGCTGGTCTTGCAGTTATAATGCCTGCATGGATGACCCATGTTAAAAACCATGATATTATGCGTTTTGCCCAAGCAGCTGTAAGGATATGGGGCTGTGAAATGGATTTCCAAAATCCCGAGAATACTGCTATAGAAGGTATTACAAGGTTTAAAAATTTTTTAAGCTCAATTGGACTTCCTGTCACCTTCAGGGAACTTGGTGCTAAGGAAGAAGATATTCCACATTTGGTGAAAAGCTTTGGCATAGGAAATGGAAAAACTGGAGGCTTTGTACCTCTTGGAAAAGATGATATTGAAGCAATATACAGACTGGCACTTTAAGGAGGTAAGACATGAAGATACTACTGATTGGTGGTACTGGCACTATTAGTACTGCAATATCCGAAAAACTAATTGAAGAAAAACACGAACTTTATCTGCTAAATAGAGGCAATAGTAATATTAGTTTACCTAAGGGATTTCATTCAATCTGTGTTGATATTAATGATGAAGTAGCTGTTGCTCAGAAGATTTCAGGGATGAAATTTGACTGTGTAGCAGATTTTATAGCATTTGTACCATCACAGCTGGAAAGGGATTATCGCCTTTTCAATGGAAAAACAGATCAGTTTATTTTTATTAGTTCTGCATCCATATATCAAAAGCCGCCTTCCAATTTCATTATAAATGAAGGAACGCCTCTTGCCAATCCTTACTGGGAATATTCACGTAACAAAATTGCCTGCGAAGAGTATTTAATGAAAATGTATCGTGAACAAGGATTTCCAGTAACAATTGTACGCCCAAGCCATACTTACTCTGAAAAATCAGTTCCCCTTGGAGTTCATGGCAAAAAGGGCAGTTATCAAATTATAAAAAGAATGTTAGATGGCAAGCCTGTTATCATTCATGGAGATGGAACTTCACTTTGGACAATGACCCACAGTCGTGATTTTGCAAAAGCCTTTATAGGTCTGTTAGGAAATATTCATGCAATTGGGGAATCTGTTCAGATTACTTCAGATGAAACACTTAGCTGGAATCAGATTTATAAATCAATTGCCAATGCGCTGGCAGTAGATTTTAAGCCTTATTATGTACCATCTGATTTTCTTGCAAAGGCTGGAGATTTCGATTTTGAAGGAAGTTTGATTGGTGACAAATCTAATAGCGTCGTATTTGATAATAGCAAGCTAAAAAGGCTTGTTCCTGAATTCCAGGCATCAATAAGGTTTGATACTGGAGTTAAAGAATGTATTAATTATATTATGAGCCACAGTGAATGTCAGCAGGAAGATGCTGAATTTGATAAGTGGTGTGACAAAGTAATCAATGCCTTAGAAACAGCACTTAACCAAGTTAAGGAAAGCGGTTATTAGTATTAATAAAGTAGCCAAAGTTATATACAGGTTGATTCTTTGTCATTAAAAAGATTCCTCACCATGTACTTTATCAAACTTTTGTACCTAGGTGGGTGTGGAGAGTTATCAGCTCAAAATAGTACAAACCAGTACAATTTTAAGCCGTAAAGGATTATGCGTACTTTTACAAATGAGATTTTCCACAAAGACTATCACCATAATTATTGTCCAAAATGAGCATCGGAGGTAAACATGATAGATGTAAAAGGAAGATGGGCGCTTGTCACAGGAGCATCTAGAGGAATCGGATACCTGACAGCGTTGTTTATGGCCTCAAAGGGCTGTAATCTTATTCTTCATGCAAGAAAAAAAGAAATATTAGAAAGATTAGCTAAAAAGGTTGAACTCTTTGGGGTAAAATGCTATACCATGGAAGCTGAATTATCTAATCCCGATTCGATTAGAGCAATGCTGCAAAAAATTGATGAAACAGGTATTCAGGTAGATATCGTTCTTAATAATGCAGGTCTTCAAGTAACTTATAGAACAGAATACTTTGAAACACCATCTGAAGATTATGACTTAAGCTTCCGTGTTAATACTACTGCACCAATGATGATCTGCTATCATTTTATGCCGAAAATGATTGAGCGTGGTTTTGGCCGAATTGTGAATACAAGCAGCGGAATTAACGGCGAACCTCAGCAGGGACCTTATTCAGCATCAAAAGCAGCACTGGACAAAGTAACCAAAGACTTGGCACTAACAGTTGAAGGAACAGATGTGATGATTAATCTTGCTGATCCAGGCTGGTGCCGTACAGATTTGGGCGGACCAAATGCACCAAATAGCGCTGAAAGCACTATACCCGGAATATGTGTAGGCGTATTTTTGGATGATAAAAAAAGTGGTCGTTGGCTCAGTGCACAGGATTATTGTGGCTTAACAATAGAGGAGGCTGTTGCAAAAGCTATGATACTGACCTGATTTGTTAAATTTGCCATTTTAGTCAAAATATTGAACCTTAACTCTAATTAGATTAAAGGTTCAATTAGATGCATAAGCTCTATTGTTTATTATTAATGTTTCTGATTTTATAAAATACAAATGATATACTGTAAGATAAAATTTTGTTTTCAGCTCTATCATAACTATAAGGTCAATAACTGCATATCCATGCAGCTATTGACCTTAAAAAAATTGTGCTCCTCAACATACTTATCCTGGCTTTTCCTGTCATTCATTTATTATTCTTCCGTAATAATCAGGTTGCCATATTTTAATATTAATATATTTACTCTTAACCATTATACTAATCGCTTTAAAATTCTATTTGGGGGGAAATCTTAAAACGTAGTAGTTTGACTAAAATCAATAATTATATTAGTTGCTGGGAAGCGTAGTAATATTACCGAGTAAGTACTTCTTCATAATTGCAAAGTCAAGAGCATCTACTGCATTATCAACATTTAAGTCTAAAACTTTAGTATATGCACTCTGTGGATTCATTAAATGCTGCTTTAATGCTGCAAAATCCAATGAATCAACGTTTCCATCTTTATTATAATCTCCTATTTTCTCTTCAGGTTGAGGAGTGCCACCAAAGAAGTTAACTTTTTGCATTTCAGCCCATATAGCATCAGCTGCTGCATAACTACCAGCCTGTGTAGGATGTATACCATCTGATAATATGTATTGTGAATATTTTCCTTCGAAGGTAGGTCTTAAATCAAGGAAATATCCTTTTGGTGTTGTTGAGTTAAGTACAGTACTCTGAATCATAGGTCTTAATCTATTCAGATTAGGATTTAGCATAGATGCAAGGCCTCCCTGTGCATCAGGGTAAAACAGATAGAACAATTTTACTAACCCATTTTTTTCCATTTCTTTTATTAAGGTATTGAAAGCGCTAGCAGCTCCGTCTACACTGCCCATTATACAGTCATTTCCGCCTCCATCCATGATAACATACTTAACAGTGCCTGCATTTACACCATTTTTGTACTGTTGAGGAATGTTAGGTGATGATCCTCCATTAAGCAATGTTCCACTTACAGAATTATCACGGAATCGATCATTTGAATCCAAGACTCCTGCTTTTCTAGCATTTTCTTCTAATCTCTTTGTTATATCATGTGACAATGCGAGAAAGGAATCCCCTATTATAAGAACCTCGCTTCCTTTGACTGTTGCAGCTGATACTTGAACAGGTGCTATAATTCCACATGTTAAAGCACTTACAATTGCCACTGCTGCAATCTTACATAGCATGTTTTTCAATTTCATTACAATCTCTCCCCTTCGTAAAAAATTTTGAAAAAAATAAAACATATTTCTCTAAATATAGTTATAACATAGGTGTTTTTACTTATCTTGACATTTGGGGTGAAATTATTTGATAAAAATAGTTATTTTATTTTGCCATATTATTAAAATTATAATCTTGTTTTTCTTTTCTATATTTAAGAGGTGACTTACCTACTTCCCTTTTAAAGCTATGAGAAAAGTAATCTGAACTACTATATCCAGACAAAATAGCCACTTCCTCAATTTTCAGGTTGGTTTCAGCCAAATACCTTTTTGCTTTGTCCAGCTTTATACTAGCAACTATTTCACTAAAAGTCTTGCCAGTTACTTCACTTAGACATTTACCAAGATAAGAACGTTCATAATGAAATTCCTGTGCCAATTGCTCCAATGTAAGTGAATCGCAGTTATTCTGTATAAACTTATACACTTCAGGAAATATGTCATAAAAAGGCTTTTTCTTCTGAGGCATAACACAAGCTGAGTAGCTTTCAATACCTCTGATTAAATATGTACATAATATTTGAATGTAATTGCAAAAAACATCTTCAGAATATTTATCCCCAGACATAAACTCATGAAATAAATGCTGAAAAATAAATCTCATATCCTTGTCATTGGATATAGTACATAATAGGTAGTTCTGATCACAACTATCAAATCTTTCATGTAAAAAAGTTGATAATACACTATTATGCTTTAGTAAATCAAAAAAAACTTTCTGAAATAGACTTGGATCTATTGATACCATAAGTATAACGTCATCATCTGTGTGATAAGAACAATATTTTCTATTTGGTAGAGTTAAAAATAGATGCTTTTCCTTTAATTCATATTGCTCATTATCTATTGTTAATTTCAAACTGCCTCTTAACACATAAGTAATTGCAAATACATTACCAGTATAATATCTCTCTGAGCGATAGTTGCTTTCTCTGAAAACCATAGCCGAAAATTGCATTGGCACATGATATGTATTTTTCTTAGTTTCTGGTGGTAGCAAATAGGTAATATTAATTGGTATTTCATCGATTAGATGGCAGAATTCATCGATGTCATCTAGATTCCAGTCCAAAAATTGAGGCGGTGGAAGATAACCCGTGGTTCTTCCATTTTCCTTTAAAATTGTAACTGCCTCATACATGCTAAGTTCGCATTGCTTTTCATCATAATATTGTTTTATTATTTGGTTGACATCTCTGATTTTGACATATTCACAACTATCTTTTTTCATATAAAGTCTCCTTAAATATTTGGTATAAGTCAATTACTATTAGCTAAAAACCGATATTTTTATAAAAAGGGTTGAACGGTAATTGACTTTAGTAAAATATTCTTAGAAAGTTCCTATAACGTTTCCATTATAGAAAATCTTAACTGATATTATTACCTTTTTCTATTGATAAATAATGTTAATAACTCAAACTTCGCATATAAAAAACTATTGGTGCGGTAGAATTATCAATGGTTTGGTGCCAAAATAATTGCATGATTTAGTAATGGCCCATCTCAGCGTTTTAGCCGTCGCATACATTCACCATCCATGGTTCATTGTATGCTAAAACCCACATCGTGTCGGTTTTACGGCAAAAATACTTCGATTCGACAACTAAATCTATACAATTATTTCTAACCCAACTTTCCATTGATAATGCTACCACACCTGATATACTAGGTTTTAAGCAGTATATTCAACTGCGAAGTTTGAGTTTATAATAACATCAGTCAACCCAAGGCTATAAACCAGCTTAATTATAAGTATATAGTTTTTTATTTTAATAGATAGACTAAGAAGATAATGTATTTCTGATAATAAAGCCTGATTGGTTTTGATAATTCTTGTTGCGATGTATTTATTTATACCCATGCCGCATCAATCTACCTGCGCTAGACTAGTAACCTTATATCTTTTGGCTAGAAATTAACTTTACCATTTAGGATATCGAAATAAACCCTTCGCATATCCTAAATGGTAATTATTTGCTTTAGAAGCCTTTAAATAGCTTCATATAAAATCTTTGAATAGTTGTCCCCAGTAATTAAACTTGCATTTTAAGTATTATTTATTTCTGTACTAAATATTGCTTTATTAATTTACTAACTACTGCTGTACCGGAAATTTAGTAATTACACCCAATAGATATTGTTTCACCAGAGCAAAATCAAGTGCATCAATTGTTCCACTACCATCTACATCAGCTAATGCTTTAAATTCATCACTAATTGAATCTCCTAAAAGGTGCTTCTTTATAATTGTGAGATCTATTGCATCTACTGAATTATCTCCGTTAACATCCCCTGGTCTTCCTTGTGGTATAATTGCTGGTTCAAATCTGAAATTGTTTATATTAATTAAGTATCCTTCTCCTCCAGTAAATTTCAGATAAAGATCATGTTTTCCAGTAACACCACTTACTTTACAGGTTGCATCAGTATATACCTGCCAATCACCAGTTCCTTTAACTTCACAAGTTCCTATCAGTGTACCAGTAAGACTATCAAGTCTAAGCTCAATTTTGCCCCCCTCGGTAGCACTAGCAACTCTAACAGTAAATCTTCCTGCTCCGCTGCCGAAATCAACACTCTTATAAACGGCATAGTCACCATTATGGATAAATCCAATATTTTGTCCACCTTCAGAGCATGTTTCTGTTTCTATTCCTGACATTCCATCATAGTTCTCTGCTTCAATTAAATCAAAAGCGGACTTAGGAGTCACAGGTATATCAGTGTCTTTAAAAATTAACTGTGAGAATTGATATAAACCATCTTTCCAGAATGTAAAGTCATGATTACCAGGAGCACTATACCAAACATGAGGAACATTATTCTGAGTCATATAATTATGTACCCCTTGTGCTGTACTGTATAAACCATCCTGTTCACCGCATCCAACCCAGATTACTTTCATTTTTGCAGCAGTTTCAGCTGGGTTTGGAACCATTTTACTAGGTGCATATGTATTAGGTGCTGGAGAGAAACCTCCTGCATAAGCAAAATAGTCCATATACTTTAGACCAAAATTCAAGGATTGTCCTCCACCCATTGATAATCCAGCAATAGCTCTATTTAGACGATCAGTTAGAACTGGATACTTTGATTCAACATATGGAATTAAATCATTTAATAAATCGTATTGAAAGTTTTCAAAAGCTGCTTGATTTTCTGCAGAATAAATATCTCCAGATGCACTGTCATTTTTCTTAGCACGACCATTAGGCATTATTACGATCATTGGACTAAGTTTATTCTGCGCGTAAAGGTTATCTAGAATTACATTGGGACTTCCACCATTTGGCCATTCAGTATGATCCCCACCGATACCATGTAGCAAGTACAAAACATTGTACTTTTTGTCGGTTGAATATCCTGGTGGTGTGTAAACAGTAGCCTTACGATCAACACCTGTGGTCTTAGAGTAATAGGTTATTGTTGTAACATTACCATGAGGTATATTGTTGTTAACCCTGTCAAAACCTGATGGTGGTGCAGCAAATGAAACGCTCATCCCTACAGTAAACACCGCTGCCAAAACTCCCGTGAACGCTTTTAAGAACTTCTTTTTCATTTTTTTTAGCCTCCTTTTAAATAATAAAATAATTGAGGAAAAATGTTAATAAAACGTATTTTTCCATTCTTTCAATTATATTATAAAAAGAGTGTTTCCATATTTACACGTACATATTTTTACCTTGTTAACATTTCTTTACCTCTTTCTATAATTTATCTCTTTTGTTATTTCTTCCCCTCCCATTTTATACCAATTTTCTACAAATATCTCAAATTGTTCTATCGGTGCTGCACCCATAATAATTTTTATAAATTCTTCTTTTTCATACTCAAGTAACACCTCATTTTTCTCAGCCATAGTTTTAGTTGGAAACCCTATAAACCTTTCATACATAAGTGAATTACTTTCCTCATATTTGCTTAAAACACTATATACGCCGTTTACACCATAAATTTTTTCCCATCCCCACTGTAATTTGTCACCCTTAGCATATGCTTCAATATTAGACTGTATAATTTTGGATTCAGCTTTGAGTTTAGAAAAATCATTACTTTTACGTGCCTTTTCCAGTTCTAAAAAAGAAGTGAGATTTTTATATTGAGGATGAGGTGTCACAGGAGAAAACTTCCATACACCCATATTGTTATTTTGTACAGGCATATAGTATTTGTCAAATTCATTGGTTTCTCCACAGGTCTTTTCTAAAAACATATTTATCATTTTCACCACTGCTTCGGGGTTACTATGACCTTTTCTGACTGCAAAGTATAAATTGGTTCTGAATTTCAGAGGTACCATAACTTTTCTTTCATCTGTCGAAACTAAAGAGTACCCAGTCCAGTCTGCACTATTATCATTGTTAAAGCTACTTATAAGAGGATACAGGGGATTCCATTGTTCACCAAACTGAATACCGCACTCCCCTTCTGCAATTGACTGTGCTACATTTTGGATATCCTTTACACTGAATTCTTTGTCAATCAGTCCACTACTATACATCTCTGACAATTTTTTAAGAGCTATTTTTGTTTCAGGCTGTATACTACCATATACAAGCTTCCCAGTCTCATCTTCCTGCCAGAAATTGGGATAAGAATGATATCCGGCAAAAAAACCTTCCAAGCCCATACAAGTGTTATACAAGTATTTTGTTATTGCAAGTCCATAGGTATCGTCCTTACCATTGCCGTCAGGATCTTTTTGGGTAAAATCATTAGAAATTATTATCAAATCCTCCATTGTTTCAGGAGGTTTAAGCCCCAGATTTCTTAACCAATCTGCACGAATCCATAAAAATTGAGCACTTTCAATTGAATCATCTGCATTTGGAATAGCCATAAGTCTACCGTCTATAGTAGCTGAATCCAGTATGGCTTTACCAGCCTGAGTGTAAATATTTTTTGTTAGTGCTGATGCATAGTCGTTATAATATGAAGTCATATCCTCAATCATTCCAGCGTCCGTAAGCTGTTTCAACTGATTCGCATTAACTGGCAGAACATCAGGGATATCTCCCGATGCAATTGTAACATTTATTTTTTTATTGTAATTATCTTCATTATATCCGCCCTTTACAGTCCAATCATATTTTATATTGATGCCTAATTGTTCGCTGTACAATCTAAGCCAGCGGTTATCTTCTATTGTTTCGCCAGGAGTGTTCGGTAAAATGTTATTTATTAGATCATCATCAACAGCTCTTACAAAAGAAATATCTATTGCTGGGTTGTATTTACCTAAAGGTTCTTTGTTTACGACATTTGAAGACTCAGTTTGATTAATCTTTGTTTCCCCGTTAATAGAAACATCATTTCTGACAAAGATTAACAATATCATAACAAATATTAATATGCTGATTTCTAAAATTATATTTGATTTGAAATTGTCCATCTTCATTGGCTTTCCTCCTTACATTTTTGTAAAAGATTGATTTTCTGCAATTATATATATACGTTTTATGCAGCTAACCTCCACACATGGTGTCTATCACAAAAATTTTGGTAAAGAAGTTTGTGGAGAACCTCTGCTTCGCGTAAGGTTCGCAATTTTCTGTCACTTGCATAACTTTTATTAATGCTAATAACTCCTGATTTTTTCCGATAAAAGTTTATCCTGATATTCTTGAGGAGAATACCCGGTTATTTTTTTAAAAAATCGTGAAAATGATGCAGCTGACTCATATCCCACCAATTTTGCAGCTTCATTTATTTTCATATTTCCATTCTCAAGGTATTCCTTTGCCTTTTTTATTCGTGCATTGTCTATATATTCAGATAAATTTGTTCCCATAATCTGCTTATACAAGCGGGAAAGATAGGATGGGTTTAAAAATACCTTCTCAGCCAGTCTCACAAGTGATAACTCCTCACTAAGATGCTCCTCAACATATTTCTGTATATATGTAATTGTATTGTCTGCCCGTTTTTCTTGTTCTACATTCTGAAGCGTAAAAATAACTTTCGAAAGTTGATAAATATAGTCTATTTCTTCTTTCCACGTTTTGCGGCTATCTAACTTCATTAGTCTTGATACATCCATTAATGTGGATATTTTTTCATTAAGTCTATATCGATTAATATATGACAAAATGCTTAGAGACACCTTGTAATATGCTTCAATAGCTACATTGCAGTTTTTACTATTCACTAATTTTATTGGCTCCAGCAATTGGGACAGTACTTCAAAATACTTGTCCATCTGCCCAGACTCAAGATACATTTCAATTGTATCCAACTTCCATCGCCTTACATTTTCAAGGATTTCTGTATTGTTATTCACAATTAAATCAGAACTCCCGTCTCCCACATTATTTTTTATTTCGTTATCTATTAAAAGCATCTCAATACCAGTGCCAATTCTATAATTAAGTAATTGAGTAAGGGAAATATACTTTTTTGATACCGATTCCCAGCTGCAAGGCTGTCCGCTTAAGGCAAAGCTTATTGAGGCACCAAGTGATTCCATACATGCAGTTTGGACAGCTTCAAGTGTCCCTTTCAAAAATGACACAATTCTCTCATATAAAATATTTATATCTTCTCCGTTTTGCTCATCAGTAAACGAATCTTCCCTAGGCTGTGCAAATAAAATTAGTCTATAGTTTTCATCCAGCACACAGGCACTCATGATTTTAGTACTTAAATAATTACTTATAATAATTCGTACTGAATACAGGTATTGAATTTTGTCCCAGTACTTAAAATCAGTAGAAATATTATTTACCTGTCCCAGAAGTAGCAGTATAGGTTTGTCGTGGAACATTTTTATATTCAGTTGTTCAAACATTGACTTACTGACGCTTATTGATTTATCCTCATTAATCAAATGAATAAAATAATCTTTTTGAAAAAGATCTAGTGCAATATTTACCTGCTCTTTTGCCCTATTAAGTAAATCCTCAGCTTTTATTTCTGTCCGTATGTCTTCAATTGCATTTTCAACTGCTGATACTACTTTATCTATATCCTCGTTTTTTAATATGTAACTAACTCTACTATGTTGAATTGCTTTGTAAACATACTCAAATTCGTCATAGCCCGTTAGAAATATAACCCTACACTGGGGCCAGTTTCTATGTATTTCATCTAATAACTGCATGCCACTAATTCCTGGCATCATTATATCGGTAATAACTATGTCAATTCTTGTTCTTTTGAGCCAATGAATAGCTCCTTCTCCAGAATAAGCCTTATAAATATCCAAATCAAGATTTTTCATATTGCTGAAAATTTCGTATAAGCCATTAACTATTATTGCCTCATCATCTACAATAAGCAGTCTGTACATAATATATCCATGTAAACCGTTGACAGAAAAGACCGTCAATACACATGGACTAGGCCACCTCCTTTTATTGATTTTGATAATCTTTGTCCAGTTCGTAACCAAATGGGATTTCTATCCTCAATATCACTTTCAATCCTCCCAATTCACTTTTAGAAACAAGTACTCCACTGTTTTGGCCATACTCTAGTCTTATTCTACGGTGGATATTGATTATCCCTGTAGTCTCAATATCATTTCCTTTATACATAAGTGCATTTTCCAACTCAAATATATCCTTATATGTCATACCACAGCCATTATCCTCAACAATAATATCCAACCCATTATCATTTTCCATAAAATCAACAGATATAATCCTGCTACTTTCTAACTTTTTCAAGCCATGATTAAATGCATTTTCAATAATTGGCTGAAGAATAAGCCTTGGAACTTTAAGTTCACTGTATCTTTCAGGATATTCCCCAAATTTAATCTCCAATGCCATCGAAAACCTCATCAACTGAATTTCAGTGTATACCTTAGCATGTTTAACTTCTTCACTAAAACATATTTTGTCTGATGAATTCCTTGTAATAAATTGAAAATATTCACCGAGTCGCTTGGTAAATATAGCCAAATTCTCATCACCAGTTTTAGCCATTGTATTGATTGCAAAAAAACTATTGTACAAGAAATGAGGATTAATCTGTGACTGCAATTGCTTCAACTCAGCTCGCTGCATCAAAATTCTCTGATTATAAACCTGATCAATTAATGTATTCAAATTGCTCATCATTTTGTTAAAGCATTTATAGAGATATCCAAATTCATCACTTTGACCATGCTGAATGTTAACCTTTAAATCTCCATTTTCAACCTTATGAAATGATTTCACTAATTTTATCAATGGTATATGAATTAATTTATATGTTGAAATAGAATAAATCAATATGATACAACAAACTGCTATTGTAAAAGCCCATGCCCATATATAAAAGCTGCCAAAAGGTTTTTCCACTACTTCTTCAGGAATATATTTTAAATATATCATATTCAAATATTCTGATTTAACATGCAATATATAATACGACTGATTGTCAATTTTATATAGTTTCATTCCTTTAGTTCCGCTTGAAAATATACCATTTATTACTTCATTATTTAATAGCAAATCCTTATTATCTGCCTGATTTATAATCACAGCACTGTCAGCTTTATCTATAAGGACTGAACCACTCTCATCATAAATATTAAATTTGCCTATAGCCTGTATAAAAGCTTGTCTATTCAGCTCTATGCCAATTATATAGTCAGGAGACTGCATTATATAATTGTTTTGCTGAAAAGTACTTAAAAAAAGCCCATCTTTATATCTGATAATCTGTGCTCCCTTTATACCTGCTGCAGATCTGATATTTTCATACATTTCATTATCAAAGTCATTAACGCCGTTATTTGAAGAAATAGTTTTATTTATATTTCGTATATATACGTTGACATTTTTTATATAATTACTGCTATTTTTTATTGTAACCAATCGCTGATGAAGTTGTCTCATACTTTCATTTATTTCATACTGCCCCATTATTCTGTACCTTGCTGAAAGCTTATTGAGGTTTTCATCATTCAAACAATCATACTGTAGAATTTTTATTCTATCTATCTCCATTTCGAGGCTTTCAAGATAAAAAGAAACTTGTGCAATATTGGTTTTTGAAATTTCATTCTTAACATTATGCAAACTCCATTTATATATGTACATCCCAAGCATATATATAGGAATCATTATAATCAGAAAAGTAATAACCAATCTGAATAAAATACTTTCCCAAAATTTAGTGAACTTCAAAATATCACCTCGTTTTTAAATAACATAGCAATGCAAGCAGCTTCTTTTTTCTCAAACAGTTACAATGTTGTTCCATCTTACTAAATATTGAGCAAGGTTCTTATTCAATTTTTTATCTCCTCCCATTATGAATCATACAATCCATTGTCGTGCAAAAGCAATAAATAGTTACATTGCCCAATTTCTACATAATATATTATATTTCATTATATATTTACATACAAGTCACATATTCATCAAACAATTCAAATAATATAGTAATTACTTAATTTATGCGGTTCTATGCTGATAATTATTATTCAATAAAAATACACGAGAACGTTGTACTAATTATTTTACGTACCTTGTAGTGTAAAATTATGGTACTGGCTTACTTATACTCCCGTACAAACTTATCTAAATGGGTTACTTCCAAGATATCTGAGTTGTACTCGCGTACTCTGTCTAATTCTACTTCACAACTTTTATGAGCTTAGCCGATAGTAATTGACTATTATATTAAAAATATTTATAATGAACTTATATGTTATTTAATTATAAAGCTTTTAAAATGTTTTCTAGGGTTCCGCAGTAAAACTGGCCTGTGACCGAGAGAAAACTCACAGCTTTTAGCTGTGTCACGGAAGGACAAAAGCCTGGGAGGTATCAAGATGATATCTTACAGGCTTTATTTTTTATTTTTATTAAGGAGGAATTGTATATGGCTTGGGTTTATCTTATAATTGCAGGAATTTTTGAAGTAGTTTGGGCTATTGGGTTAAAATACTCTCATGGCTTTACAAAGCTATATCCGTCTTTAATTACAATAGGCGGAATGCTGATAAGCTTTTATTTATTGTCACTTGCAACAAAATCGCTCCCAATTGGTACAGCCTATGCTATCTGGACAGGTATTGGAGCTTTAGGTGCAGTATTACTTGGAATTGTTCTTTTTAATGAGCCGCTGAATTTTTCAAGAATCATTTTTCTTTGCCTTATATTAATCGGAATAATTGGGCTTAAATTTACCACATCAGCTAGTTGAGTTTTCATTCAGCCCTGTAATGCAGATTATCAGCTAACTTTCTATTAACAACTCACACTTCACACATAACATCTTATTGGTGCGGTAGAATTATTAGAAAGTGGGAAGGCCACTAAAGCATAGTATTGTAGGTGTTCACACTTATCAATGGGAAGTTGGGTTAAAAATAATTGTATGAAATTAGTTGGCGAATAAAGCTTGCTGAATTAAAATAATCACTTTAGGTATTAATGAATATTCACAAATGATTAATATCATACAGCAAGCTCGCAGCATTTTTGCCGTAAAATCGACACGATGTCGATTTTAGCATACAATGAACCATGGATGGTGAATGTATGCGACGGCTAAAATGCTGAGAATGAGCCATTACTAATTCATGCAATTATTTTGGAAACAAACCATTGATAAGTTTGGACACCAATAGACTTTTATATGGCAAAGTTTAGTAACTTATTTATATAATACTAGTACTCTTTTTCAAAATTATTGCCTGCCTAAATAAAAACCTCAAACGGCGTAATTATTCTAACATCATTTTTAGGTTTTATGTATCACTAGTCTATAAATTAGATGCCATTAGGTTTTCGTTTGAGGAAATAGCTTCAGTATAGGCAATAACTGTTTTTTGAGCTGCTATTTCCCATTTAAAGCAGTTTTGTACGTAACGTCGTCCGTTTAGTGCAACTTCTTGAAATCTTTCCTTATTTTCCAATATATATACAAGCTGTGCACCAATTTTTCCTGGCTGTTTTCCATCAACATAAAATACACAAGGCTTATTTTCGTATTCAGCAAATAATTTAGAATATCCATACCCCAAAATGACAAGCTTACAAAATGACATTGCCTCAGTGACAGTCATCCCAAAGGGCTCCTTTGCAATTGAGGGAAAAATGCATACATCAGCAATTGCGTAATGATAAATAAGACTGTTTGTATCAATTATTTTATAATATGCATAGATATCTTTTTGCAAACCATAACAATTTACTAATGTTTGAACCTTAGCATTTTTTCCTGTGCCCACTAATACAAGTTTTACCTTATATCCATTATTAACTAATATTTTGATTGCTTTTATAAGGTTGAAAACACCTTTGTCCTCTGTTAGTGAGCCAACATATAGGATTACTTTTGTATCATCACCTATATCTAGTTCTTTTTTTAAATCAGCCGCTTTTTGTTTTGCACAAGAGCAATTTATATCAGTTTTGTGAAATAAATCAACTTCACATCCATTAGATATTACCTTTAGCTTTTCTGGCCTTATTCCAAAACTTAAATTTTCTGCGTACATTTCCTCAGTAAGTACAATTATCTTTGCGGCAAGCTTTTCCATAGCACTTTCAGTAAGTCCCACCAGCTTAAGAGGGTCTCTCTTCCACCAGTCAGGCATTCTAGAAAATTCTCCTCTGTGCTTATGAAAAACAACTGGTATTCCAAGTCTGCGCGCACATAAAAAGCCTGAAAAACTATGAATCAAGTTATGTATCACTAATACATCAAATGCTTTTTTTTGGTGGCGTTTTTTTATAATTCTATAGAATTGAAAATTATTTATAAAAACATTCATAAATAAGAAAAAACGGCTTAAAAAGGATGATGATTCTACCTCTTCTCTAAGCTTCATAAAAATTTTTTGAATAAAATTCATTGGCCGGTAAACTGTAACACCATTTACATCCTGATATTGTGGCAAATATCCTGTATTAGTTGTAAAAACACTCATACTAGTATTTTCTACCTGATTAATATACTTAATACCCATCTCGGCATATCTGCCAACCCCACTGCAGACATTTGGTGGAAATTCATTAATTAAAATAGCAATTTCCATCTTTATAATCACCTCTTCAATTATGTAAGTCTTGATTTAGTTCTTGTTTAGCTTCAATTTATGTTCTGTATTTTTGGTTAAGTGCTCATATCAAGCAAATCCTAGTATTTTGATGTCTTCAATTTCTTGAATAAAGTCAAATTTTGGAGCTGGTGAGCGGAATTGAACCGCTGACCTGCTGATTACGAATCAGCTGCACTACCGACTGTGCTACACCAGCATAACTCTAAACTTCATAGTAAAAATTTTCTAATATTGCCACAAACATATTTTAGCACCATAAAAAACAAAAAACAATACATAGCTCAATATTACTGGCTTCTTATAACAATTTTGGTTACCGCTACGCCTAAAATTTTAAAATAAAGAGATCTAAGTCTTGAATTTATTTTACATTCAAAAGCTTAGAACTCTTTATTGGGCTCTATACTAAAAATTTAGGGTAGAATAAAAAAACGAGGCAAAATGCTTCGAATTCTTGTAAACTGATGTTAACACACACCAATTTCAAGAAGGAGAAAGTATTATGCCTCATACAGATTATATATCAATACAATTTTAAGTTACAATAAATTCAAATAGAAACTACCAACCCAAATCTGCCTTAATCTGCTTTGAAAGCTGATCTGCCATTAATTGATGAGTTTTTACTGATGGATGCCAGTCCTCGCCTAATCCGTTAGCTTGATCTTGCTGAGGGAATTCAATAAAGTGTATATTTTTATCACCTGAAGAACTCTTACTAGTTACAACATCTCCTACATATTTCCTCATATTTGTCACTTGTTCCCCTGATAACATTGGACCTACTGCACAATAAATATGAGCATTAGGGTACTGGCTGCGAACTTTATCTACAAGCTTTGAATATTCCAATTTGAATAAGGTTCCATCAAGTGCTACTGTACTGATATCATTAGTTCCAAGATTGATAACAACTACTTGGGGAACCCACTTGGTGTAATCCCAAACTTTTGATTTATCATAAGGTAATATTCTTGGATAAACTATAGGCATTGGTTCATCTTTATTTCCGCCATAATTTTGTACCACACCTTTACCTGACCAAGATACAGTTGTAACATCTGCACCTAAAATTCTGCCTGTTATAGCACTATATGCCATGTAAGCATTTTCATTTTTTGTGGTAAAGCTTTGGTACTGACTTGTGCCTTCATTTCCATAACCGCAAGTTATTGAATCACCTATAAATTCTATGCGTTTCGAAGATGCAGGAGGTGGTGCTAAAAGGCTTCCGTCAGTAACAGTAAAGCCTAAAAACTGCACTTCACCTACATGTGCCTCTGTTCTCTTAACAAGCTCAACTGTGTGCGTTCCGTTTGTTAAGCCTGACGCAAGAGTATATGTAGCTGAAGAACCTGCTGGTGTATTTATTGGTGTTTTAACAACTCCATCTATTATAACATTGAAATAATTATCTCCAGAGGATTTTAATTTTGCACTAATTCCTGTTCCTGTAAAATTTGCTTTAATGGTAGATG
>JAEWZA010000202.1 GCA_023395575.1 Bacillota bacterium | reverse complement strand
GGTATCTCCTCATAACGAATATCATCTTTTGCATGTAAAACTCCAGCTTTCATCGTTGCCTCCTTTAATACACTTTTTGCATTGTGTCCTTTAATTTTTCATATAGCTCAATAAAAATTTCATAATTGCTTTTATACTTGGCATGAGCCTGCATATCTGGCTCGTGTGTACGTGTAATTACAATAGTATCCTCTACCGCCTGATTAAAGCTCTTGTACAATCCTGTTCCGACACCTGCTAAAATTGCAGCTCCCAGTGTGGTAGCTGTATCTGAAGTTGGAACCTGTATTGTTTTTCCTGTTATATCAGCTTTAATTTGTGTCCAAAGTTTGCTATTAGCAGCTCCTCCCATTGCAACCAGCTCATCTATTCCTACGCCAATATCCTCTGCTGTTTTTATATTATGCTGTAATGCAAATGCACAGCCTTCCATAACAGCTCTGATCATATGAGCTCTCGTTTTTTTATAGCCTAGTCCAAAAAATACTCCCTTTGCATTTATGTCCCACAAAGGAGACCTTTCTCCAGCCATATATGGTAAAAATACTAGTCCTTCTGACCCAGCAGGTATTTGTTCAGCTTCTTCATCCATAACTTTAAAAGGATTAGACCCTTTTGCCCTGGCTTCCAATTCCTCAAATGCTCCAAGCTCCTGTTTAAACCACTTTATAGCACCACCTCCGCCAACAGTCCCACCCTGCAAAAGCCAAAGCTTGGGTACAACATGGAAGCTTAAAATAAGCTTTGGATGTCCAATTGACGAATCTAGACATATACTCATTCCGCCAGCTTGCCCACCTTGTTCCTGAGTTTTCCCAACTTTTATAACTCCCGCGCCAAGTGTTCCACAACATGCATCCAATCCACCAGCAACAACCGGAATACCTTTTACTAGTCCTGTTTGAGCTGCAGCCTCACTAGTCACTTCTCCTATCACCTGGTGACATTGGTAAATATCTGGAAGCTTATCTCTATCAAATCCAAGCTCTTCACAAAAGCTATCCTCCCATTTGCCCTCATTCATATTAAAGGAATGTACACCATAGCCCTGAGATATATCCTGAGATGTATGTCTTGTCAGTTTATAAGCTATAAAACTATTACTTTGCAAAAACTTATATGTTGAGTTGTATACATCGGGCATGTTCTTCTTAAACCACAGTATTTTAGGTGTTGAATATGTAGGCTCAAAGGAATTACCGCTTAATCTAAAAATTCTGTCATTTCCAAGTCTAGTTACAGTTTCTTTACATATATCAGAAGCTCTTGTATCCATCCAAATTGGTGTATTGTTCAGAACATCACCCTTTGCGTTTATAGGTATGGCAGACCAGCTCTGTCCATCAACACCTATTCCTGCTATTTGCTTTGCATTTATCTTGGAAGAAGCAATAGTCTCCTTGATTGCTGTGCAAACACATTCCCACCACTCATTCGGGTTTTGTTCTACAAACCCTAATTCGGGATAATAAACCCTATATTCCCTTGTAGCTTGTGATATCACCTTACCTTGAAGGTCAAATATTGCTACTTTACAGGCAGATGTTCCAATATCAATTCCTAATAATAACTTTTCCATATTGTTCACCCCGTTACGTTATTCTATAATAATCATTACATAGACTAAACGTTTAGCTCTATTGCAAAATATTTGAGAAGCTAAACTCTTCGCTTCTCGTACATTTTGGAACACAATTATCAAACTATTTTTCTATTTTCTTAATTGAATCCTTTAAAACCAACTCCGTTTTAAGCCGTATCATAGATGGAAAATTTAAGTTGTCACCTTTTAGCCGCTTTAAAATGATATTTGCCGCCACTTCACCGATTTGTTTAACTGGCTGAATAACTATAGATAATGAAGGCTTTACCACTTTTGCAAGCTGTAAATTATCAAAGCCTATAAAAGATATATCATCCGGTATTTTTATGTCACTTTCATTGATAGCCATTATGGCACCAAGAGTCATTTCATAGTTTGTAACTAGAATAGCAGTTGGAGGTTCCTCCATATTTATCAGCTCCAACAATAGCCGATAACCACTCTCTACCTGATAGTCACCTTTTTTAATTAGCTTGCTATCTATAGCCATAGCATAATCTTCATGTACTCTTTCATAACCCTTCAAACGTTCTTGAGCAGTATATATATCATTAGGCCCACAGATAATTCCAATTCTTTTATGTCCATGGATTATCAATTGTTCTACTGCATTATAAGAAGCATTTAGATTATCTACTAGAACTGTATCACACTCTACGCCCTTGAGAGCTCTGTCAATAAGTACAACTGGAATGTTTTTTTTAATAACTGAATTAATGGCCTCTAAATCAGACCCCATCGGCATAGTAATAATACCATCCACCATTTTTCGCACTAAAAAATCAAGCTTTTGCTTCTCCAGTTTTTTATCTTCTTTATAGTCACAAATTATCGTACTATAACCATTCTTTATTAAAATATTTTCTATATTTGAAACTATACTTGTAAAAAATATATTCTCAAGACTAGGTATCAACAATCCAATTGTCATTGTTTTATTTGTTTTTAGCCCTCTTGCAATCTCATTAACTTCAAAGCCCAGCTCTTTAATTGCTTTATCAATGACAACACGATTTTCCTCCAGGACATTACCGCCATTGATGTATTTTGAAATGGTCGCTATCGAAAGCCCTGATTTCTTAGCAACATCCTTCATTGTAACAGAAATATAATCACCTTCATTCGTGAAACGTTTAACTGTATTTATAGTATCAAATCAATGTTAAAAAGTCAATAGCTATGCTTAATACTAACTTGCATTTGATATGTGGGGTCGTTACTATTCAGCCTTTGACGATATAACCACTGTTAGTAAATTTAAGCATGGTTGGACTTATCATTAGAAAGTTGAGTTAGAAACAATTGCATGAAATAGTACGCGAGTGTAATATATATCTAATTGCGAAGCTCGGTTAGAAATTTATGCTAGAAATAATAGGTGAAGAACAAGTATTGTAGCCGACACAGCTACAAGATGTAGCTGTAATACAAAATTTTAACTTAATAAATACTCATTAAAGGTTAATAATTAGCTTCTCAACCCTTAATGAGTAATATATATTTCCTACACAGAATCTTTTACAGCCTTTAAAAATCATTTCAATATCAATCTAAGACTCTGTGCAGGTTTAATTTACTGGAAGCTTTTCAATAAGGCCTAATAGGAATTTTTTCATATTAGCGGCGTCAATAGCGTCTATCGTGCCATCCTGGTTCAAGTCTCCAGTTATCTCCCAGTCCTTACTTTGCATAGCACTTACATCTCCAAGCAAATATTTTTTCATTACTGCGAAATCAATTGCATCTACTTCACCATCTCCATTAACATCTCCATATACGTATATGCCTTGCTTACTGTCAAACAGTGCTTTCACCTCATCAGCATCTAAAGCTTTGCTGAAAATTTTCAAATCATCAACAAGCCCATCCAGATATGGATCTTGGTCAAACTGAGATTTTCCTATATAGTTTTGGGTTGTACTTCCTAAACTTGTAGGTTTTAATGTCATTTGTTCGTTCCTAGAAACTTCTAAACCATCCACATATAGAATAGCAGTATTCCCTGAAAGTGTAACCGTTATATGCTTCCAGGTACCTGTGACTAGTGCAGGTGCATTTAATTGATCCTCATTAGTATAGCCGCTTGTAGTAATTGCAAATTTTAGTTTATTTTCGCTACTTTGAGGAGTTAAGAACATATATGAATTTGTTCCTGTTCCAAAGTCCCATATCCTAGCCCATTGAGTTAAACTATTCAGCTTTACCCATGCAGAAATTGTAACATCGCTTACATTACTCAATATTCCGGCTGGCATACTTACGTAACCATTTGTTCCATTTAAAGAAATAGCATTTCCGTTTTGTCCCTCTGCCCATACTGCTCCATCATTTAATTTTGCATTGTTATTTAAACCAGAAGAGTCACTAACAGTTGTTCCACTTGCTTCATCAAATTTATAATGCGCTAATAATGGAAGAGTACCTACAGGACTTACTATTATGGTAACAGTATCTGAGGATGACAATGCCCCATCACTTGCTGTAAGCTTAAACACATATGTACCTTCCACTGATACCGTGACATTAGTATTTAATGCTTTTGCATTCTCAAATGTAGCCGTGCCTGGTCCGCTTTGTAAACTCCAGGTAGTACTTAGAGTAGAGCCACCTGGTAGACCATCATCGCTAGCCTTTCCACTGAGCCTTATGCTAGAAGGTAACGTGAATGCACAATTGGCTCCTGCATCAACAACAGGTGCAGTATTTGTAGCTGTTGTCCCACTATCCAAGGTAAAGGTCATAGTAGTTCCTACGTCACCAATATTAGTAATTTTTAAGCCCGAGGATGTTCCATTCCACCACTTTGAATTAGGTGTAGTTGTATCATCAAAAGTTGTCTTATATCCGTAATGGAATAAATCGTTTGCCCTACCCAAATTTATATTTTTTTCTAATTGGAAAAGACCATCTGCCTGTTCTACCGATACTTTATAATGCCTTGAAGCTGTCATTTGGTTATAGTCGTTTACTCCTTTTTCGTCTACATGCCATATTAACAGACCTTCATCGGGCATATTGCTGTATCTACCTGCCTTCTGGATGTTCTCTATAAGGAAATATTCATTTGCATTACTGCCATTCCATCGGTATACTGTTTGATTTGCCATAGGATCTGCATATGTAGTGATAGTAGAACCTTTAGGATAGCTGTTCAAATTTACAGTACTATTCCATCCACTAATAATGTTCCTACAATATGGGTCAGGAGGTGCAGGATTTTTGTAATTTAAGGAACCGCTCATCAGTGAAAAATCTCCACATCCAAATGAATCACCATCATAATCATATAAATCAGGATAGTCGCAAACTAAATGTCCATTTTCATGACAAATTGTATAAATTGATAAATCTTTTCCTATCTCTGACATTTGATACATTTGAACCTTTACTCCATCAGCATTGAATATATATGGAAGCCAGCCTTGATGAGGCCATATTCCTTTACCCCAATTCTGTGCAATATTACCTGCATATAGAAAATTTACAGCAAGTACATATTTTTGTGAATTAGTTGTTAATGTTGAAAAATTAAAGCCTGTAGAATCCAGCCATGACAAAGCTTCATAAGCAAGCTCAAGAGCTCTGCTGTAGTCTGCACCTGAATCGTAATAGGATTTAGGATTCTTTGCCATATAGAAGCCTGTTATAGAATTTGTATAAGTCATCTTTCCACCAGAAACATCATAAAAGAAGTCTCTAATAGAACCATTATTTCCATATCCCGTGTATCCAACCTTATTGAACATGTCATCAATCGCTGCCTTG
>JAEWZA010000196.1 GCA_023395575.1 Bacillota bacterium | reverse complement strand
GGATATTGGAGCAAGACAAAATAGAATGGATTTAACTGAGGATAGAATTGAAAACGATTTAGTTAATTTTACTGAAACAATGAGTTTAAATGAAGACATTGATATTGCTGAAACTATAATGAACCTGAAAAATGAGGAAAATGTCTATCAAGCATCTTTAGCAGCAGGTGCAAGGATTATTCAGCAATCATTAGTAGACTTTTTACATTTATTTTTTAGTTATTGGCGTATTTAATAATCTTGAGTTGAGTTTTAAACAAGGATGTGAAACGAATGGGTTTGTCTATCAGAACGACACCGGCAGAAATATATATAAAGACTACTCCTGCCAGTTTAAATGCGCATACCACTTATGCTAAATTGGAGCTTAAGCAAAAGCCCCCTTTAATAAACATAAAGACCGAGCAGGCAATGATATTGATAGATCAGTATCCATGCTTTGCAGAAGAAGGTCTGAAAAATAATGCCGATTTTATAAAGGAACAAGCTCAGAGGGGTCATAAGAGCGTTATCTCGTATACGGGTAAAGTAGCACGTAATGGGGATGAGATGGCCAAAATCGGACATAAAGCAAATATTATGATTAATATTGCCAAAAATGAAGCAATTACTAAACATGAGTTTGGGTTAGGTTATATACCGAAGTCAAGACCTCAAATAAGTTCAACAGGTGGTACAGTTGATTTAAAAGCAGAATTTATAAATAACCCAGGCGAGATAAATGGTGTAACGGGGAATTATATTCCTGGAAAGATTAGCTATAACTATGAACCTCATAAGGTAGATATTCAAGTGGTATCTTATGGGTCAGTAGATATAGATTATTCACCAAGCGATGTGGATACGTATATTTGAGTAAGATTTATTGTCCATATTTTCCTGATTGGGGGAGTTGGATAGCATTTATAGTTATAGTGTTCTTAAAGGGACTTAGTATATTAGGATGTTAAATTTTTAAAGCTCTTTCTGCGTTAATTTTATAAAAATAATTAATGTTGGAGAGACTATTTTTGTGTCTAAATTGGACGTGGAGGTTAACATGATTGTCGAAACAAAACACTTTGGCAAGCTAGAAATACAAGAAGAGAATGTGATTGTTTTTGAAGAGGGGATTCCTGGTTTTGAGGATATTCATAGTTATGGAATAATAAATAACGAAGACCCTGAATCACCGTTTTGTTGGATTCAAGCAATAGAAAAGCCAGAGCTTGCTTTTGCACTGGTAGATCCCTTTGCAATAAAAAAGGATTACGATTTCGAATTAAATGACGAAATTGTTAATGCCCTTGGCATAGAAGAACCGTCACATGTGGCAGTATATGCCATTGTTGTGGTGCCAGAGGATTTAAATAAGATTAGTATGAATCTGAAAGCTCCTATTATTGTGAATACTAATAATAAAAAGGCTGCACAGATAATTCTAAATTCTGAAAAATACACTGTGAGGCATTTCATTATGGATGAGCTTCATGGTCAGGGGGTGTAGAATATGTTAGTTCTTTCAAGAAAAAAGGATCAGGCTATTATGCTTGGCGATAATATTGAAATCACTATCATTGAAATCCAGGGTGATCAGGTAAGGATTGGCATAAATGCCCCTAAAAATGTGTCTATATATCGTAAGGAGTTATTTTTAGAAATTCAGGAAGAAAACAAGAAGGCTGCAAGCAGTGGAATTGTTAAATTTGACACTATTTTTAAAAATAAGTAGAATTCAGATTTTCAATTTTAATATTTATTTGAGGAAAGACAATTTTATAAGTTTTTTATTTTTTTCCTCTAAATTCCTCTAAAGTTTTTCAAAATAAGTTACGATATAATTATCAAGTAGGAAAGTACAGTTACTTTAGACCGGCCGGATAAAGTAAATGACATTCCTACATACCATTCGGGAAAGGAATCCCGAAATAAAAAATCAGGGAGGATTTTATTATGAGAATTAATCACAACATCGCAAGTATGAATACTAACAGAGCGTTAGGAGTAAACAGAGGTAACACTCAGAAGTCACTTGAAAAGTTATCATCAGGTCTCAGAATCAACAGAGCGGGAGATGATGCGGCAGGTTTGGCAATATCTGAAAAAATGAGAGGTCAGATCAGAGGTTTAAACAAAGCTTCCAGCAATGCTCAGGATTCAATCTCATTAGTACAGACTGCTGAAGGTGCATTAACTGAAACTCACTCAATTCTACAAAGAATGAGAGAACTAGCTGTTCAGTCTGCAAATGATACTAACACAGATTCTGATAGAAAAGAACTTCAGGCAGAAGTTAAGCAATTAACTGCTGAAATCGACAGAATCGGTAATACTACTGAGTTCAATACAAAGAAATTGTTGGATGGCAGTGCAAAGGGAGTTAAGGAAGCTATTGATGGAACTTTAAACATCAATAACAATACTTCTAAAGTTACAATAGATACAGCATCAACTAATAATAAAGCTATAATGTCTGCTATTAGAACAAAATCAAATTATAATGGAGCTATTGCGATAGTAAGAGTTGCAGGTACAACATCTGCTATTAGTGCTGGAGACTTCAAAGTAATTGGAAAAGATGGCAAAGTACTTACTTCTGTTAAAATTGCAACTGCTAGTATTGCTATTTCAGCATCAAGTGCTGCACCATTGACAACTGCTCAAACATTGTCTGCTGCAAACATGGTTAAAATGGCAGTAGGTGAAAGTATTACTCTTGTATTTGGTGAGGCTAAATCAGCTTCTTCTGAATTGGATGATTCAATCATGGCTCAGATCGGTGCAAACTCTGGTCAAACAATGTTTATCTCAATTGATGATATGAGAGCAACAGCTATTGGTGTTGATACAATTGATATATCCACTAAGTGGGGAGCAGCTACTGCTATTGAAACAGTAAACAATGCTATTTCACAGGTATCACATCAGAGATCATCACTTGGTGCTGTACAAAACAGACTTGAACACACAATCAACAACTTGGATACATCTTCTGAGAACCTACAGGCTTCTGAATCACGTATCCGTGATGTAGATATGGCTAAAGAAATGACTGAGTTCACTAAGAATAATATTCTTACTCAGGCAGCTCAGGCAATGCTTGCTCAGGCAAATCAACAGCCACAGAGTGTACTTCAATTATTACAATAATCAACTAGTCTAACAAAAAGAGGCACTGGCTTACGCCGATGCCTCTTTTTATTAGAAAAACTAAGGATAAGGCGGAGTGGTATATGGGGTACTTCAAATTAAAAAAACTTCACAATTTGGTATGGGAGATAGAAGAAACAAAAAATACAGAAACTCAAGATTCCGGATATCTATTTAACAGTCCAATTGATAAAGAAAAAGAAATTGAAATGGTAATCAATAGGATTGATTTTAATTATCATAAGAACTTTATTGTATTTGGGATAAAGAATATTGATTTAATAGCTGAAATTTATAAGCGTAAAACACCATTTAGTACAATCATAATAATAGAAATTTGTGGTAGTCCTAATGAGGATTTATATATAAACTGTGATAAAGAAAAATTAGCTTTTCTATTTGATAGTAAAACTGTTAATTTGACAATAGGCACTCATACTGAGTTAATAAGCCAGTTAGATGGAGTGCTTGGTGATACTATTAAACTATATAATCTAAGAAATTTAGAAATAATTTCAATGCCATATGTAAAGTCGACATACCCAACTGAAGTAAGCAGCATTACAACTACTATATTCGAAAGGTTGCATACTTTAATAACTAGTTTTGGTAATTCAGTAGAGGATATTTTAGTTGGAACGGATAACTATTTAAATAATTGGAAGCATGTATTTAGAGGATTAGATTATAGCCATTTTGAGGGAATGTATAAGAATAAACCTGCGATAGTAGTCGGAGCAGGTCCATCGTTAGATAAAAATATTCAATATCTTAGGAAAGCACAGGGAAAGGCTTTAATATTATGTGTTGATGCTGCCTTGGACTCACTTCTTGATAAAGGGATAGTTCCAGATATTGTAGCTTCAATAGAAAGGACTACTTTAATAACTAAATTCTATAAAAGAGATATTATTCCGGATAGTATAGTCTATTTGGGACCTAACGTAGTCCCTGGAAGCGTATTAGAAAGATTCAATAGAATTATTTTTACAGGAAGAAAGGGAGATGCAGTTGTTAGGGATCTTAATAGTTATATAGGGTTTAATAATTTAGAAATTGGAGGAAATGTTTCTAATATTCTAATAGCTTTTGCACAATATTTGGGTTGTAGTCCAATAGTATTTGTAGGTCTTGATTTAGCATATACAAATGGAAGAACACATACGACTCAAGTAGCTGACAACCTTGATGATTCTCTTAGTAATATTTATAAAGAAAGCACCGTATATGTCAAAGGGCAAAATGGAGAACTACTTGAGACATTTGAATTCTTTATGTATGCAAAGAATTGGATTGAAATTCAAATTTCTATGAATAAAGGAATAAAGTTTATTAATGCAACTGAGGGTGGAGCTAATATTGAAGGTGCAGAAAATAAAAAACTGAAAGAGGTTATTTCAGAATATTGTGTAGGAGAAGAATTTGCGGCAATTAATGATAGATATGATATTTTATTTGGCGAATATCATGTTAATAAAGCGGATATAACAAAAAGAGGCAAAGAGTATTTCATCAGTATGGAAAAATATTTTAATAAGATTGCAAAAGTAGCAAAAAATAATTATAACAACATTGCATCATATACAGGAGCTGGGTTGGTTCCATTTATGGAAGAAAAAAGGTTTTCCATGCAAGCTGAGCTGGATAAGAATTTTGCAGGTAGATTTATAATTCAATCAATAGTAATAGGTTTTAATCGAGATATTCATTCCTTTCCAATGTATTTAACTAAAGAAGATGAAGATAGGATGCTACAAAGGAGTAAGCAGTATTACGATACTTTAATTAAAGTAAGTAAAAAGATTAATGAAAGCTTAATGATTTACAAGAGTATACTTGACAGCTATTTGATTAAATTTAATAATGAATAGGGTGTTAGCTAATGGAGACAATAAATAAAATTGAAAATTTTTTGGCAGATATATATTTTAAAATGCCATATGAACTCAACAATGAGTATATAGATATTTGTGAACAGATTTCTGGTTTTTTTGAGAAAACTTTTTTTAATTATGATGAAATAATGCAACAGGGAAGAGACATTATTCAATTTTTGTTTGATGTTATGAAAACAGGGGATTATATAAAAATGGCAGATGCGCTCAATTACGATATAAAACCAATTATAGAAGATGCTCTTCTATTTATAGAAAGAGAAAAGTTAAATAACTAAAAATTCGTGAAATTTGGTGGATTTTTTATGATTTACAATATTTGAAAGGACACAATACGTATGCTTGATAATTCAGTTATTTTAATTACTGGGGGAACAGGTTCTTTTGGAAAGTGTTTTGTTGAAAACATATTTAAAGAATACTCACCTAAAAAAGTAATAGTGTATTCTAGGGATGAGTACAAGCAATTTAAAATGAAGAATAAATTTGCTGAAATACTTAGTCCGGAGCAGCAGGATAAGTTAAGATTTTTTATTGGTGATGTAAGAGACAAGGAGCGTTTATATAGAGCTTTTAAAGGTGTAGACTATGTAGTTCATGCAGCTGCTATGAAGCAAGTTCCTGCATGTGAATACAATCCATTCGAGGCGATAAAAACAAACATTCATGGTGCCCAGAATGTAGTTGATGCTGCTTTAGATAGGGGAATAAAAAAAGTTGTTGCACTATCAACTGACAAAGCGGTTAATCCTATAAATCTTTATGGTGGGACAAAGCTTGTTTCTGATAAATTATTTATTTCAGCAGGAGCCTATTCAGGTGAAAATGGTACTGTTTTTTCAATAGTAAGATATGGTAATGTTGCAGGTAGCAGAGGCTCTGTAATACCCTTTTTCAAAAATATTTTGGAACAGGGATCAAAGGAATTGCCAATTACAGATATGCGTATGACGAGATTTTGGATAACACTAGAAGAGGGTGTTAGCCTTGTATTAAAAGCTTTAAAGGAATCAAAGGGTGGAGAAACTTACATTTCAAAAATACCATCGTTTAAAATATCTGATTTAGCTATTGCTATGGAAAAGGATTGTATTATTAAAGAAATTGGTATACGTGAAGGTGAAAAGCTTCATGAGGTAATGATAACTAAGGATGATTCTAGATCGACATATGAATATGATAAGCACTATATTATTTATCCACAGTTTGATTGGTGGAGTGCAAGCAGATGTTTCGCTGAAGGTGGAAAACGTATAGCTGAAGGATTTGAGTATAATTCTGGAGATAATTGTCAGTGGCTTGATGTCAAAGAAATTAGAGAACGCTTGTCAATATTAAATATAGAGTATTGATTTTGACAATTGGTTCTTTTATCACAAATAGAGGTGTAAATCATGAGTTTTTTATGTGGTGATAAAATATATCTTAAAATTTTAACAGAAGAAGATGTTAGTGATGCTTATGTAGCATGGATGAATGACTACGAAATTGTTAAATATACTGAAAGCCGTTTTTTTCAACATACTAAAGAATCAATAAAACAGTTTGTTAATACTTCAACAAACTCAAATAGCATTTTATTTGGTATATTCATAAATGATAATAAAACTCATATTGGTAATATTAAGCTGGGTTCAATTAATTGGATACACAGATATGCCGATGTAGGTATAATAATTGGTGATAAAAATTATTGGGGACAGGGAATTGCTACGTCAGCAATAAGAATTATTACTGATTATGCTTTTAACCATTTGAACTTACACAAGTTAATTGCTGGAGCATATCAGTATAATTTAGGTTCAATAAATGCTTTTAAAAAGAACGGATTTGAAAGTGTTTATATAGATAAGGAAAGGTATTTTTTTGAAGGTAAATATATAGATTGTATCCACATGGAAAAAATTAATTACAGAGGGTAGTCTTAATATGAAATTATGTTTAGGGACAGTACAATTTGGCTTAAAATATGGGATAGCTGGAAACGACAAGCCAAATTTAGCAAGCTGTATAGAGATACTCGACTATGCATATCAAAATGATATCTGTTCTTTTGATACTGCAGCTGCTTATGGAGATGCAGAGGATGTTCTAGGTGAATTTATTAAGCAAAAAAAAATAAATCAATATAAAATTGAGATAAATTCAAAAGTATCTCCAGATATTTTTGAAGAAGGAACCAATAATAATTGGTACATTAGAGCTAAAGAATGTGTTATTAATAGTTTAAAAAAACTCAATATTGAATGCTTGGATGGTTACATGCTTCACAATGCAAATGCTTTAGATAATGAAGAGGTTATAGCAGCATTAAACAGGTTGAAAAAAGAAGGTTATGTTAGAAGAATAGGTTCATCAGTATATACTCCTAATGAAGCAAAAAGAACTTTCTCATATAATGAAATGGAAATAATACAGATTCCCTATAATATTTTTGATCAAAGACTGGATAAAGAGGGATTTTTTGATCCAGAAATAATAGGTAATAAAAAAATATATGCAAGAAGTGCATTTTTACAAGGCTTGTTGCTTATGCCTGTTAATGAGATACCTTTGTATTTATCTGAAGCCGTTCCAAAAGTAAAAAGGTTTGAGGAACTATGTGAATCATTTAACATAACACGAACACACGCAGCTTTAAGTTTTGTTAAAAATAATGATAAAATTGATTATCTGGTTTTTGGGATAGATAATTTAAATCAAATAAAGGAGTTTATTGAGATTTTCTTTAAAGCTACTGATAAATCCGTAATAGAACAAATATCAGAGGAATTTATACAGGTTAATGATAATATACTAATGCCCTTTTTGTGGAATAAGTGATGGCAAAAATAAATGAATATTGAAATAATGGGGTGGAAATAATGACTTTAAAATATTCTAAAAGTGAAGAATTATTAAAACGCGCAAGAAAAGTAACACCTTTGGGAGCCCAAACTTATAGTAAGTCTTTCCGGTATTTTTGTGAAGGGAATTCCCCTTCATTTATTGAAAAAGGTGAGGGCTGTAGGGTTTGGGACGTTGATGGGAATGAATTTATTGATTTTATTTGTGCATTAGGGCCAGTAACAGTTGGATATAATAATAAGCAGATAAATGAGGCAATTATTAATCAATTAAATAAAGGAATTTCCTTTTCCCAATCAACTAAGGTGGAAGTAGAACTTGCAGAAAAATTAAATCAAATAATTCCTTGCGCCGAAATGGTAAGATTTGTAAAGAATGGTTCGGATGCAACTACAGCTGCAATCAGGCTTGCAAGAGCATATACTGGACGTGATATTGTTGCTTTATGTGGATATCATGGTATGCATGACTGGTCAATTGGATCTACTACTAATAACAGAGGTGTGCCAAAACCTATCTGTGATTTAACTAAGACCTTTTCTTATAATGATATTAATTCACTAAATAAACTGTTTGATGAATACAAAGATAAAATAGCTGCAGTTATTCTTGAGCCAATTCAAGCTGACGGGCCAGAGGAAGGCTATCTCCAAGATATACGTGAAATAACTAGTAAAAATGGTGCAGTACTTATTTTTGATGAGGTTGTTTCAGGATTTAGATATGCATTGGGGGGAGCAGCTGAGTTATACAATGTAATTCCGGATATGGTGGCAATGGGTAAAGGAATGGGAAATGGAATGCCTATTTCTGTAGTTGCTGGTAAAAAGGATATCATGGAATTAATTGAGCAGGGAGTTTTTGTATCAACTACTTTTGGTGGAGAAACGTTGTCAATTGTAGCTGCGTTAGAAACAATTAAGATTTTGGAAAAACCAAATGTATATGAAGGAATATGGAAGCTTGGCAATATGATGTTAAAAGGTTTAAATACTATAATAGATAATAATAAAGTTTCTGATGTAGTGTTTACTTCAGGACTTGCACCTCATGCTGGAATACAGTTCGAGGGTAAAGGGAGTCTTGATTATTTAGATATAAATTCTATTTTCCAACAAAGAATGATTCAGGAAGGTATTATGTCAGTTGGTATAAATAACTTGAATTTATCTCATTCTGAAAAAGAAATAGAGTTATACCTTAATGCAGCAGAATTGGCATTGAGTGATATACAGAGAGCGATTGAAAAGGACTCGGTATTAGAAATACTGAAGGGTGGAAAGGTTAATCCTGTGTTTAAACGTAATATAAAATAGAAAAGGATAATGTCTTATTGTTCAAATTTTTACTTGAAGTGTGAGTAAATAGCATATGAAAGGTGTGATAATATTTGGTGTATGCTGTTATACAAGCCAGAATGAATTCAAGCAGACTGCCGGGAAAAGTGTTATTAGATATATGTGGATTGCCAGTTCTTGTACATGTAGTAAGG
>JAEWZA010000161.1 GCA_023395575.1 Bacillota bacterium | reverse complement strand
TTAAATGCATCCTTCATTTTGTCAAAAAAACCCTTTCTTTGCTCATGAGTCTCATCGCCGCTTATTTCAGCAAACTCTCTTAATAATTCCTTCTGTCTTTCATTTAATTTCTTAGGAACTTCAATATTAACCTTAACATATTGATCTCCACGTCCATTGCCACGTAAAAAAGGTATTCCTTTTCCTCTAAGTCTAAACACCGAACCCGTCTGCGTTCCTTCAGGTACTGTATATTTCACTTTTCCATCCAAAGTAGGCACTTCGATCTCTGCTCCAAGTGCCGCCTGTACAAATGTAATTGGTTCATCACATACAATATCATTTCCCTGTCTTTTAAATAAAGGATGGGGTTTAACTCTAATATTTATTAATAAGTCTCCGCTTGGTCCACCCTTTGAGCCAGGATCGCCTTCACCTCTTAATGAAATTGTCTGCCCATCGTCTATTCCTGCAGGAATATTAACTTTAATTTTAACATTGTTTCTAAGCTTTCCTTTTCCATTACATGCAGGACATGGATCAGCAATAACTTTACCTTCTCCGTGACATACATCACAAGTTTTTGCATTAATAAATTGTCCAAACGGTGTATTCTGCTTGATTTGAACCTGACCAGTTCCGTTACAGTGTTTACAAGTTGATGCCTCTGTTCCTGGTTTTGCTCCTGTTCCAGTACACTTTGAGCATATCTCCATTCTTCCTATCGTTAATTCTCTTTCTATACCAAAGGCCGCTTCTTCAAAAGAAATTTCTACTGCATATTTAAGATCTGCACCCTTTTGAGGTCCTCTTCTTGACCTAGATCTTCCCCCGCCAAAGCCTGAACCTCCAAAGAAAGATTCAAATATATCGCCAATTCCTCCAAAATCAAAATCTGAGAAACCTCCTGCTCCACCTCCAAAGCCATTTGGATCAACACCTGCATGACCATATTGATCATATCTGCTTTTCTTTTGAGGATCACTTAATACCTCATAGGCTTCATTAATTTCTTTAAACTTAGCCTCTGCACTTTTGTCCCCAGGATTAACATCAGGATGATATTTTTTTGCCATATTTCTATAAGCCTTTTTTAACTCCGCATCAGAAGCACCATTATTTACCCCTAATACCTCGTAGTAGTCTCTCTTTTCTGCCATAAATTCAACTCCCGTCTAATACATAACATTAAAATCCTTCAGAAAATCAAATTGATTGCTCCACCGCAATTATTTTCTAAAGCATAAAACAAGCCAGAGCCTATAATTACCAGCTTTGGCGTTTTTTTATCATTTTACAATCACTTAATGTTAATTTTAATTAATCTATAATTGGTCTTAACTATCTCCAAAATACTTTCGTTACAAGATTACGTTTACTTGTGGAATTATGTGTTTAAACCTCCACAAATACAAGAATAATTTTATACCTAAGCTTAGTTTAAAGTCAACTTAAAAAAAATGATTCTCCCAAAAACGAGTTAATATATTAACACCTCGAAAACGCACCATGTTCGTACAAAGGATTGTTCAAAACTACAAAAAGCTGCTCGCAACTTTTTGATATGCGAAGATAACGATGAATGCACGAAATGTATACTTCACATTTTTCGAGCTTTTAATTGCTATAGGGGCTAATGAAAGCCCCTATTCATTATTATAACGCCTAGATTCAAAATGAAATTTTTCGATTGTAGAAAAATTTCATTACATCAGCGGCGTTTCAACGAGGCTTGAGATATTCTCATCACCTGAAAACCAAAGCGGTACCCTCCACTTATAGAAGTGGAGGACATTTTCTTGCCTCGTTATATATTTATTTGTCATCGTCAACTACTTTGTAGTCTGCATCAACGACATTATCATCTGCTCCACCTGGTTGGCCCTGTTGACCAAAACCAGCTCCACTTGGGTCAGCCCCTGGTGCTCCTGCTTGTTGATAAATCTTTGAAGAAATTTCATAAAAAGCTTGTTGCAACTCATCGGTAGCTTTCTTTATTGCCTCTGTGTCAGTACCCTTAAGAGTTTCCTTAACGCTATTAACACCTGACTCTATTTTTGCTTTATCCTCTGCGGATATTTTATCACCAAGATCTTTTAATGATTTTTCTGATTGATATACTAAAGAATCAGCATTATTTCTGACATCAATTTCTTCCTTGCGCTTTTTATCTTCAGCAGCAAATTTCTCAGCTTCCTTAACAGCCTTGTCTATATCATCATCTGAAAGATTAGTTGATGCTGTAATTGTGATCTTCTGTTCGTTTCCTGTTCCTAAATCCTTAGCTGATACATGTACTATACCATTAGCATCAATATCAAATGTTACCTCTATCTGAGGAACTCCTCTAGGTGCAGATGGAATACCTGTAAGCTGGAATCTTCCTAAGCTCTTATTGTACTGAGCCATTTCTCTTTCACCTTGAAGAACATGTATTTCAACACTAGTCTGACCATCTGCAGCAGTTGAGAAAACTTGGCTCTTCTTAGTTGGAATAGTAGTATTTCTCTCAATTAACTTAGTAAATACTCCACCAAGAGTTTCAAGTCCTAATGATAAAGGAGTAACATCTAAAAGAAGAAGTCCTGTAACATCTCCTGTTAATACACCTGCCTGAATAGCTGCTCCTACAGCAACACATTCATCAGGGTTAATTCCCTTAAAAGGTTCTTTACCCAAAAACTTTTTAACAGCATCCTGAACAGCTGGAATTCTTGAAGAACCACCAACCAATAAAATTTTGTCTATTTTGTCTGGACTTAAGCCTGCATCCTGCATAGCCTGTCTTGTTGGAATCATAGTATTTTCTACTAAGTCTGCTGTTATTTCATCAAATTTTGCTCTTGTAAGTGTTACATCCAAGTGTTTTGGTCCTGAAGCATCAGCTGTAATAAATGGTAAGTTTATATTTGAAGTTGTTACACCTGAAAGCTCAATTTTAGCCTTTTCAGCTGCTTCTTTTAATCTTTGCATTGCCATCTTGTCATTTCTTAAATCAATTCCATTTTCCTTTTTGAAGGAGTCTGCAAGGAAATCAATAACTCTACTATCGAAGTCATCTCCACCAAGTTTGTTATTTCCGTTTGTTGCTAAAACTTCAAATACGCCATCTCCAATTTCAAGTATTGATACGTCAAAAGTACCTCCACCCAAATCATAAACCATTATTTTCTGGTCTTTTTCTTTATCAAGACCATATGCAAGAGCAGCAGCTGTTGGTTCGTTTATTATTCTAAGTACTTCCAGACCTGCTATCTTACCTGCATCCTTTGTTGCTTGCCTTTGAGCATCACTGAAATATGCAGGAACAGTAATAACAGCCTGAGTAATTGTCTCGCCTAAGTACGCTTCTGCATCTGCCTTCAACTTTTGGAGTATCATAGCTGAAATTTCTTGTGGAGAATACTTCTTTCCATCTATTTCAACCTTTCTGTCTGTTCCCATATCTCTTTTTATTGAGCTGATTGTTCTCTCAGGGTTAGTTACTGATTGTCTCTTAGCAACCTGACCTATCATACGTTCACCAGTCTTTGAAAAAGCTACAACTGATGGAGTAGTTCTATTTCCCTCTGGATTTGCAATAACAACAGGCTCGCCGCCTTCCATAACCGCCACACATGAATTTGTAGTACCTAAATCTATTCCAATTACTTTTGCCATTTAAAAAATCCTCCTTAATGTATTAACTAATGTATTCGAAATTGAGTTATTCATAACTATTAATTTGCCACCTTAACCATACTGTGTCTTACAACTTTACCTTTCATAATATAACCTTTTTGAAATTCTTCAATTACTATATTATTTCCTTTTTCTTCATCCTCCACATGCATTACTGCATTATGAAGCTCAGGATCAAATGTATTGTCTACTGCTACAATCTGCTGAACACCAAGTTTCTCCAAACACTCCATCATCTGTCTCATAACCATCTCAACGCCTTCTTTAAGCGGATTGTTTTCCATATCTTCAGCAGCCTTTAATGCTCTTTCCAGATTATCAACCACCGGCAGTATTGCATTTACAGTGTCAATGGCAACATCAAGACTAAGAGCTTCTTTTTCTTTTAAAGTACGTTTTTTATAATTATCAAATTCAGCAGCTGTGCGTTGAACTGTATTTTTATACTCCTCACACTGAAGGTTCTTTTCCTCAAGCTTTGCCTTTAGTTCCTCAATTTCAGTATTAACTGAATTCGCTTCACAATCGCCACCGCAATTACAAGATGAATCAGAATCACAACTGTTATTTGCTGTTTTTTCATTTTCATCTATCTTAATTACATCTTCGTCTTTTGAATTAATATCTTTTCTCATTACCCAGTATTTACCTCCTTAATTTTTAGCTATCCATCACCCAAGAGCCGTAATATCTCTTGATTAATTTTATTTCTTATATAGTTCATTGAAGAAACAACCTTTGAATATTCCATTCTTGTAGGACCGATAATACCTATAGTACCAATTACATGATCACCAACGCTATATGATGTTGTGACTATACTGCATTCCTTTATTCCTTCTATATTATTCTCATTTCCTATCTGAATTACTATATCATTATTATTATATAAAGTATTAACAAGAATGTCTGAAATTAAATTTTTCTCATCAAGTATATTTAAAAACTCTTTTGCTTTCTGAACTTCTCTGAATTCAGGAAAGTTTAATATATTAGTAGTACCCTCCAAATATACCTCAGGATGATCAATTGTTTTAATCAAATCCTCAATACCATCGAGAATTGGATTAATAATACTATGAGGTATAGCCATAAACCTTTCTACCTCATTCCTAATATCATTTGATGCAAGCATTTCAAGTGTATATCCTCTAAGCTTTTCATTTAACAAATTTGAAATTTGTATCAAAGAATCAGGGGTAATTAATTCGTCAACTCTTACTAAATTATTACGTACAATATTTGTATCTGTAACAATAATAACAAGAGCCTTTCCCTGTTCAATAGGAACAACCTGTACTGCTTTTAGTGCAGATTTTTTTGAATGAGGAGTTATTGCCATAGTAGTATATTTTGTAAATTTTGACATTACTACCGAAGCATTTCTTATAAGTTGACTAAGCTCATTAATTCTAATGTCCATAGCATTTTTTATGTTTTCTATATCAGCTTGCGAAAGCTCATTAATCTGCATTAATTTGTCTACATATAGTCTATAACCTTTATCCGATGGGACTCTGCCGGCAGAGGTATGTGGTTGTTCTAAAAAACCCATTTCCTCTAAATCAGCCATTTCATTTCTAATAGTAGCTGAACTAAGGCCAAGCTCATGCCTTTTGGCAATAGTTCTCGAACCAACAGGCTCTGCAGAGGTAATGTAATCATCAATTATGGCTTGTAGTATTCTAAGTTTTCTATCGTCAAGCAGCACGTTTATCACTCCCTTTGCTACATATTTTCTTGTTGTTAGCACTCTAAGTGATTGAGTGCTAATTTATATATTAAAAATACCATTAGCCCTTATGTTTGTCAAGTACTTTTCCAATAATTATTGCTAATTTTTGATAGAAGAAGTTGCTAATTTCATGAACTTTTCGTCTAGCCCATACTTTCCATTGATAAGTTTGAATGCCTTAGCTTTATTTACAGAGTAACCAATCTCATGCCACCAAAACGAAACTACTTTACACCTTTGGGCTGTTCTATAAAAATAACCTTGCTCTACCTATGATGTAGAACAAGGCTATTATAGCAAGGTTAAACTTCTTTATTATTGCTTTTATTGAATAGGATTATTTATCTGTTGGAAATTATCAGTTGAAGAATACCTACCTGTCTTTGCACGATAAATTTCAAAATAGTAAACAATCAAAATAAATTCTGCCAAAGTAGAAGTTACAGATGATATTACTATACCAATAAATGGGAAAATACCTAATATTGAACCAACTATGCTACCACCTATTGAAACTAAAAGTGTTATACCAAATATTGGCCAAAAGCTCCCTTTAACTGTCTTGAAGGAATTCTTTAGTCCATCTATAATTCCGCTATCCTCTATACAAACTGCGGGGAACCATAAGTACATATAAACTGATAGAGCAATACCTCCTACAATAAATACTAAGTAGAAAAGCACCATTAGTATTATTCCAACTACATTAGAAACCAATGCCATAACTATAGAAGCCAAAAATATAATTATAGCAAAAGCTAAACCTAAACCAATACCAATTGCAAGACTAAGCAAACCAAACAGTACATATCTTCCTATATATTTTGACATACACTGTGTGAAATCACTTAAGGTTGCATTTCCTGTTTCATATTTCTTATTTATTAGCCCATAAGTTGCTGGATAAACTAAAATTGCCAATAATAAAAACAGTAAACCTCCAACAATAACACTTATAATCATTGGCATAGTAATAAGACCATCAAAGAAATTAGCGTCAAAGCCAGCATACTCCCCACTCATTGCATTCTGAAATATTTGTGTATATTTCTGGGTTATCCTTGCAACAAAGCCAGCAGTACCTATACTAATAATTAAAGTTGGAATTGCCATTGAAATTAAAAGCGGTATTGCTAATAAAAAATTTTTAAATGTAAATCTGAAAGCATTTTCAAGATACCTCATAATACTTTCCCCCTATAGTTTAATTAGTTTTCATTTATATATGAGCTGACAAGGCTATTATACCCTACCATCACATGTTGAGTTGTGGGATTCTTTGCAGAATCAATTTCAAAATTATCAATAATTCTTATTGGCAAAACATTTATTGATGTACCTGTTACAAAAGCCGCATCAAAGCTGGTCAAGGAATCTACTCCAATAAGTGTCTCAATCACTTCATATCCAAGCTTTTTACATACATCGACCACATATTTTCTGGTTATTCCCACCAAAACATAATCTTCTGGCGATGTATATATTTTATTTCCCTTTACAAAAAAAGCATTTGATTTTCCGCCTTCAGTTATTTTCCCACCATCATTAACAAGCAAAACCTCAAAAGCCTTTTTTTCTTCTACTACACGTTTAATTTCATTCTTGTAGCTACTATTAATAATCTTTATGTTTGGATTACTTCTTGTCAAATTTGCAGTACAACAAACCACACCATTATCGTATTCTTGTTTAGTAGGATAATAGAACTTATTTATGCAAATAATTGTTATTTGCTCAGCTCCATATTGAAGCACAATTACTTTAACATTACAATCAGAAAAAGCATTTAGATTGCATACCTTTTGAATTTGATCTTTAAGTTCTTTTTTAGAAATTGCCAATTCATAGCTTGCCTTATTCATTGAACTTTTTAGTCTCGTAAAGTGATCCTCATAAAAAAGAGGTACCCCCTTAATTATTTTTATAACCTCATAAAAAGCCTTATATTTTTCAGATGTATATGCTGTAAGACTTTCTTTCGCCACACTTTCTCCATTTATTATACATAAATCACCAATATTTTCTTCGAATGTCATCTTAATGCCCCTTTGTTTTGGATTTTGATCAGCTATAAAATATATGTTAAAAATTTATGATATTACGGGTGAAATTCATCGAATCCAATTTATATTATATTGACATGGATATTTTTGCCCTATTCAATTTTAATAACATATACTTTCTTTGTCAATTATATTACTCAACTTTCCAATTAAAAAGGCTGTTGGTACTCAAACCTTATCAATGGTTTTTTGCCAAGTAAACAAAACTATTTTGAGTAATTATTTGATAAGCTTAAACACCTTTCAACTGAGAAAGTTGAGTTTGGTAAAAACACTAATCAATTTCATCAAGGGATAAGTTAAAACTAGGCAGAAATTTATCCATAAAATACGCAACCTCTTCAAGGTCTATTTTCTCAATTGTTTGCAATATTGTCTCACTGGCCTTTTTAAACTCGTTATTACCGGCTTTTACTTCCTCAATACATTTTACGTATGCAGCAATTCTATCCGCTGCCTTTACTAGCCTCCAACACTCCACATCATCTGGATTCTTAAAAAACAAGGAATAATATTCATCCGACATTTCTTCCGGAAGCATAGAAATAATTTTTTCCTTAGATATATCCTCAATATCCTTATAAATTTTATTAATTTGTGGATTGTAGTATTTTATTGGTGTTGGCATATCACCTGTAATAATTTCATTGCAATCATGAAACATTGCTAAAATAGCAACTCTTTCAGGATTAATTTCACCATTAAAATAGGTATTTCTTATTACAGCCAGTCCGTGGGCAATGATTGCAACCTGCAGACTATGCTCCTGAATATTCTCTGTATAAGTATTTCTCATAAGTCCCCATCTGTTTATGTATTTCATTCTAGACAGGAATGCAAAAAAATGATATTTATCTTGACTCATACTAACCTCCCAAAACAGCTCAAAATACAACGTGTTTTTGTGGCTCGAAATAACACTATGTATAATCTATTACATCAACACTACAAAAACCACAACGTGGTTTTTGCGGTTTGAAAGTGCACTATGTTAGCACAAATACTACAACACTAAAAAAAATACAACGTAGTTTTTTTAGCTCAAAATAGCACTATGAATAAGCTAGTACATCCATACTTCAAAACCACAACGTGGTTTTTGCCGCTTGAAAGTGCACTATGTTAGCATAAACTATACTTTCAAGCTGTTGCTACATCCAATATATTTCTTCAAAACAGGTTCGAGCAAATGAATCTGTCATTCCTGCAACAAAATCAATTACCTTTTGGGCATCACTAACTGACTCTTCATACCCTTTGTCAAGAATATAATTGTAAAACATTCTATACACCTTATTATCCCTATATTGCAGCTTCTCAAAATCAGTAAGGCTTTCTAGTAAATTGTCAAACAACCCCTCAAGGGTATTCTCAGCAATTTTCTCGTAACGGGTAATTTTTTCTGCTTTATATATCAGTCTCACATTTTCGTTAATAAGCTTTTCTAATGCTTCGCCCTTTGACATACTTAGCTGAATACAGTCTTTTCCATAGCTGTTTTCTATCATATCACACACCAAAGTATTAATAATTTCCCCATTAGTGTTTCCAAGTTCATTTCTTATATCCTTAGGAATGTCTTGCATATCCATCAGCTTGACCCTAACAGCATCTTCTATATCTCTGCCTACATATGCAATTTTATCAACTAATCGTACAATACACGCCTCAAGAGTATACGGCGAATCAGTGCGCTTTACATTTTTTAATGAATCAGGAGTCTTGCTTAAATCTCTATGCATAATAAATTCATCGTAATTCTCTCCACAATGTGATACAATACCGTCTTTAACCTCAAAGGTCAAGTTAAGCCCACAGCTTTCATAAATCTTTTCTTTTGATATTCTTGTTGCAAGCTTTTCAACCACTCTTAAACTATGTAATTCATGCTTAAAGCTAGCATTGCTGTCGATTTTCTTCACGCACTTGTCAAGAACTCGCTCCCCACTATGCCCAAAAGGTGCATGCCCTAAATCATGTCCCAATGATATAGCATAAGTTAAATCTTGATTCATATTTAGGGTTCTAGCTATTGTGTTTGCTATTGATCCAACATTAAGAACATGTTCCATGCGTGTACAGATGTGATCATTTTTAGCATTGAAAAACACTTGTGTTTTATGCCTCAATCTCCTGAAATCCATAGAATAAAGTATCCTATTTCCGTCACGTTCATAATCTGTTCTTATGGGACATTTCTCCTCATATAATAATCTCCCAAATGAATCTATACTTCTAGCACTGTCTCATATACACATCAG
>JAEWZA010000130.1 GCA_023395575.1 Bacillota bacterium | reverse complement strand
AATTAGAGCAGTTTCAAAAGATATAGAATTTCAGTTCAAAATATATTATGAGAAAATAACTGAAGATGAGTTACAGAAACTTCTTTGGATTTTAACTATAGGTGAAAATGAGATTGGTGGAAAAATGTGCCACAAATTAGGAGGAGCGAAGCCGCTTGGTTTTGGTAGTGTTAAGATCACTGTAGATAAAGTTAAAGAAAGAAAATTTACTTTCAATAACGGAACTATTGAAAGAAAATCAATAGATTTAGATGATACTTATGTTAACACATTAATTGAAAACACTCATTTTTCGGGTAAAGCTTATGATGAGTTTATTAAGATAACAGATTTTGAGTACATGAAGAAAGAAAAAGTAAGTTATCCTTTTGGTGAGATACTCGATAATAAAACCAATAATAAAAATGGTAAAGGTGGACATGTTTGGTTTAAGCTTAATCGGATAGATGGTGATAATGAAATAAATAAAAAAATCAGACATACATTATCATTTAAAAATCCAAAGTTACCTCAATTACAGCAAGATAAAAATAAATAAACTAAAGAGTTAAGGGAGGGCAATTTTCTCCCTTAACTGATTAAACATGATTATCAAACGAAAAGTTATTGTAAATAACTCTCATATTTTATATAGTTTAATAAGTGTTTAATATAATTATATGATTTTTATTCTATTTTTTAGTATCAAAATCTCAAAATGGCTAGAAGCATTGAAACAACTGGGAAAAGGTAAAAAAACGAGTAAGAATGCATATGACCCGAAGTAGGGAATTTGAAAAGTCTATCATCTGGTTTTTCTCTACCTGATAGACGGTTTTTCAAATAGTGCTTTAGTTTATTTGTTATTATACTGAAAACACACAATTTATTGAAAAACAAGCTTTAGGAGGTATAAAATGATTTTGGCCTGTAGTAATGAAATGATTTGGGACACAATTGACAAAATAGGTATCATATTGGGAATTGTCACGGCTATACCGCTTGTATGGTCTTTTATAATTTTAATCACAGCGGAAAGACGCAGGAAAGGTAAAGTAAAAGAACGTTATAACAATCCCAAGGATATTGGGTCAGTATTAATAGTTGATATAGGTGATGACAATATAGAGGCACAGGTTGTTAACTGGATTAGAACATATCCAAAACTAAAGAAAATAAAACAAAAAAATATACATTATGTTGGAATGACAGATCGATTGACACAGGAAAACACCTATACTCTGTTGCAGAGAGTTAGGGAAGAACTCAAGAAAATTACTAATAACGCTACATGCACAATACATTTATTTTATAAGGGACCGGGTACATTTGCAGCCATTCTTGGTGCTGAACTATATAATAAAAATACTGTAATACTTTATCAAAATGACACAACAGCAGCTGATGCTAGCAAGAGATACATTGAATGGGGTCTATTAAACAGACCATAACTACATAATTAAGATTAGGGGCTAGAAATGATTAATGACATAGAATTTTCAAAAGTTAAGGTATGTTTAGAATGTATGGAAGCAGCAAAACTTCCAGATTACTTAGGTTCAACCTTAAGGGGTGTACTGGGTATTGAGTTGAAAAGATGTATATGTACTAAAGATTTAGATGCACTTTGCCCAAATTGTGAGGATAAATATTCCTGTGCTTATACCTTCTTTTTTAACCGTATAGAGCAGAATGTTGATACAAAAAACATACGAACATTACCCAATTCTTTTATAATAGAGCCAATTTCATATAATAAGCTGCATTTTCACAAAGGGGATTGCTTAGAGTTTAATATTATTTTTATAGGTGTGAATATTGGTTATATACCGTTGTTTATTCATGCTTTGGAGAAAATTGCAGACAATGGACTTGGAGCACAAAGAAAAAGTTTTAGGCTTATAGATATTGAGGATTGTACGACATATAAAAAAGTTTATTCTGATGGAACATTTATTTCTAGTAATATAGAGGTAATGAGGTGTCTTGATAATATAGGGTTTAAAAGTACAGATGAAATTAGAATCAGCTTTGAAACTCCGTTTAGGTTTAAATCTCAGGGGAAAATTACTGATGGGTTGAATTTTGAATTGCTTATGAGAAATATCTTCAGAAGAGCATCTGCATTGAGCAGGCTTTATTGCAATAGAGAATGGGAGCTGGATTATAAGGCTCTTCTGGAAGATGCAAGAAATATTACAGTAAAAAAGGCTGATTTACGTTGGCATGATTGGGAAAGGTTTTCTTCCACTCATAAAGGTAAAATCAAGTTAGGCGGAATAGTTGGAAATATCATATTTGGTGGAGATTTAACGAAATTTCTCCCATACATACATATTGGAAGTATAGTTCACATAGGCAAGAATTGCACCTTCGGACTTGGCAAATATACCTATGAAATATAGCCATTTCATTCAAAAACTGGGCTAAATTTTGTATGTGAATGAAATTCTATGTTGAAATTTTATGATAAATAGCAAAATTAAAATATTGCCACGGCTAATAGTGGCTGAAGTATTGCGTTAGTTTAAAAGCACGTAGAAAATTTAAATGAGTTACTTAGTCTTAAATACCAATAAATAATTTGTTGATTGTGTTGAAAATGATCAAATAGTTTTATACAATTATGTTGTTTAAGTATTTAATTATATCATTTTTATTTTAATGAAATATGATTGAAGTCTGTAGCTTTTGAAATTGCTAAGTTACAGGTATATTGTTAGTATGTAAAAACAGCAAAAAAGCACCTTGAAAACCTAAAAAAAGCATAAGAAATTTCAATCTTAACCCAATCTCGAAATGGCTGAAAACCTTGAATATTCTGTGAATAATTCAAAAAACGAGTAAGAATGCATGTGACCCATATTAGGGAATTGAAACATGAGTAATACATGGTCTCAGACTCAAACCCATCTAGGGTAAGAATGCATGTGACCCATATTAGGGAATTGAAACACTACCACCGTCTAGTATTTCATCAATTGTTAAACCAGTAAGAATGCATGTGACCCATATTAGGGAATTGAAACATAACTGTGCAGCTTTTGCATCTATTGAATCACCCCGTAAGAATGCATGTGACCCATATTAGGGAATTGAAACCTTGTTGACCAAGTTACATTTTTGTTTGTAGCATTGCAAGAATTCAATGCTCCGCTTCTAAGAAATCCTTACCTTGTTGTAGGGATTTTTTGTTGTGCGCCCAGCATGGGCGCTTTCTCGTCGGTGAAAGTCCGATACGGGGGTTGATAGTGCCAACCGTTAGCCAAGAGCAAGGATGTCCTCGGTGACGAGGAATCTGAAGGAAGCTGGAGGCAAAG
>JAEWZA010000503.1 GCA_023395575.1 Bacillota bacterium | reverse complement strand
GTACTGGGGCAGTATTGAAGTAGTATAAGTTAAATGCTGTATTAATTGGAGATGATTGAGAGGCAAAAACTACTTTTAGTCCTTTCACATTTCGCTAGATTATATCGAGGTAAGAGAATGTACCCTAATTCTATAATTGGAGGGTACCACTTTGGTTATCAGATGGTGAGAACATCTTTGCCTCGATGAAACACCGCTAATGTAATAAAATTTATCTACAATCGAAAAATTTTATTGTGAATCTAGGTGTTATAAAATAAAGGGAGATGATGAGCGTATGAAGCTATCAGGTGCTGATGTTATTATAGAATGTTTAAAAGAGCAAGGCGTTGATACTGTATTTGGCTATCCAGGAGGGCAGGCTTTAATTATATATGATGCTTTGTATAGGGCGAGAAATGAGATTACTCATATACTTACATCTCATGAGCAAGGTGCATCACATGCAGCAGATGGCTATGCACGAGCAACCGGCAAGGTTGGTGTTTGCATTGCAACCTCGGGTCCGGGAGCAACTAACTTAGTTACAGGAATTGCTACAGCTTATATGGATTCTGTGCCTATGGTTGCTATAACAGGGCAGGTACCAACTAACTTGCTTGGGAAGGATTCCTTCCAAGAGGTTGATATTACAGGAATAACCATGCCAATTACAAAACATAATTTCATAGTCAAGGATGTTGCGCAGCTGGCAACTACTATGCGCAAGGCCTTTGCGATAGCCAGAGAAGGTAGACCTGGACCGGTTTTAGTTGACGTATGTAAAGACGTTACGGCTGCATTAGTGGAATATACACCTAAGAAGCCTGAAAAGAAGGATTACGTTTCAAATAAATATCATGATATAAGTAATGCTGCTATTGAAGAAGCTATAAATGCAATTAATAGTGCTAAAAGGCCAGTTGTTTTGTCGGGTGCTGGTGTAGGTATTGCCTCAGCTGAAGAATATGTGCTGGCTTTAGCAGAATTAGCTGATATTCCAGTAAGCACATCGCTAATGGGAATGGGTACTTTTCCGGGAATGCATAAACTGTTTATGGGAATGGTTGGTATGCATGGAACAAAAACCTCAAACTATGCATTTCACAATTCTGACCTAGTTATTGCTATAGGAAATCGATTCAGTGATAGAATTATCAGCAAGGTTAGCAGTTTTGCACAAGAAGCAAAAATAATGCATATTGACGTTGACAGTGCTGAAGTAGGAAAAAACTTAAATGTAGATTATCCCCTTGTAGGAGATATAACGGAAATACTTAAAGCAATACAGATTGGAATTATAAAAAAGAAAAATACTGAATGGATAGATAGGATTAACAAATGGAAGGAAGAGTATCCATTAAAATATACTTATTCAAAAGATATTATTCGTCCTCAATATATTGTTGAGAGGATATATGAATTGACCAATGGAGAAGCAATTATTACTACTGAGGTTGGACAGCATCAGATGTGGGCGGCACAATACTACAAATATAGCAATTATCGGCAATTCATATCCTCGGGTGGTCTTGGGACAATGGGTTATGGATTGGGAGCTTGCATAGGTGCTCAATTGGCAAGGCCTGATAAAAAGGTTATAAATATAGCTGGTGACGGTAGTTTTAGAATGAATTTAAACGAACTTGCTACAGCTGTTGAGTATAAGCTTCCAATAATTATAGCACTTTTTAATAATAGAGCACTTGGTATGGTTAGACAATGGCAGGAACTGTTTTTTGATAGCAGGTTCAGCCAAACTTCTATTGATAGAGGGACTGATTTTGCTGCATTGGCAAATGCTTTTGGTGCAAGAGGAGTAAATGTAACCAGTCCGGATCAAGTGGATAATGCCATAATTTCTGCATTATCAGAGACTGACACACCTGTACTGCTAAATTTTGTAATTGATAAGGATGACAAGGTATCACCAATAGTGCCGCCTGGTGCTGCTTTGTGTGATGTGGTAGACTGCTAAGTCAATACTTATTTATAAGGTATAATTTTTAGTTTTCACAGTTGGGGAATTTGGGGTTGAAGATATTGCATGAAATTTTTAATAATTACTAATTTCTTGAACTATTTTAGTAATTAAACTTTTATAAATTTCCCCGACCAATAGACTAATATGTAGGAAGTTGTTTTTATTATTTTTGAAATATTTAAAACGATATGTTATGGAAGTATGACATATCGTTTTTGTAAATAATTATTAGTTAGAACTGGCATTATATGAGGAACAGGAGAGAACTTATTAAGATAAGTTTTATGAAATTATTGTCTTGACTTTTCATAGGATACATGTTATATTTAGTAATGCTCGTGTGTAAGTCTTTTTTTTATGTCTAAAAAATATAGTAGGCTTACATAAGATAAAAAGAAATGCAGCACTTGGAGGTGTTAGGAATGAGAGTTAAGATTACACTCGCATGCTCTGATTGTAAACAGAGAAATTATTCTAATTTAAAGAATAAGAAAAATGACCCAGATAGACTAGAAATGAAGAAGTATTGTAAATTTTGCCACAAGCATACTGTTCACAAAGAAACAAAATAATTTTTAAGAATATTTTGTGGAAATGTTTAGCAATGTGTATTGTGTCAACAATTATTGTATGATAGCCAAATGATATTTAAAATATTGTTATCGGGATGTGATTAAAATGGCTGAAAATGAGACAAAAAAAGTGTCTTGGTTCAAAAAAAGTGGACAGGGTATAGTAAGACTATACAAAGAGGTTAAGGTTGAATTAAAGAAAGTTATTTGGCCTAATAGAACTCAGCTTATAAACAATACTGGAACAGTGCTTCTATTTTGCATAATTATAGGATGCATAATATGGGTTTCAGATTTTGGTTTTGGACAATTATCCAAAATTGTATTTACAAAATAATGCAGTGATAGAACTAAAGGAAGGACATGGGGCTTGAAGTTGGCGGGCCTGATTTTGGTATGTCTGAAGAAGAGAGTAAGTGGTATGTAGTTCATACTTATTCAGGGTATGAAAATAAAGTAAAAGCAAATCTTGAGAAAATAGTTGAAAATAGAAGTATGCAGGATTATATCATTGACATTGTTGTTCCTATGGAAGAACAGATTGAGATAAAAGACGGCAAAAAGAAGGCGACACTAAAAAAAGTGTTCCCTGGTTATGTGCTTGTTAAAATGATTATGTCAGATGAGTCCTGGTATATTGTCAGAAATACAAGAGGTGTTACAGGCTTTGTTGGACCTGGATCAAAACCAGTGCCTTTATCAGATGATGAAGTTAAGGCAATGGGTGTTGAAGAGTTTGCTCCAGAGGTTGATTATGAAGTTTATGATAACGTCAGAGTTATTTCTGGACCTTTGGAAAACTTTATTGGGATTGTTGAAGAAATCAATCTTGAGAAGAGAAAGGTCAGAGTTTCAGTTTCAATGTTTGGGAGAGAGACTCCTGTTGAGCTTGAACTTGTTCAGATTCAAAAGATTTAGGCCACAAGGCAGATAGAATATCAGTATATGATTATTTTATCCTTTTAATAAATTAAATTTAGTGACTAGTAAGAGAAATGAGAGGTGGAAATAATGGCTAAGAAAATAGTAGGTTATGTAAAATTACAGATTCCTGCGGGAAAAGCAACTCCAGCTCCACCAGTTGGACCAGCTTTAGGACCACACAGCGTAAATATTATGGGCTTTTGTAAGGAATTCAATGAGAGGACTTCAAAAGAGGAAGTTGGAACACTTATTCCAGTTGTAATGACTATTTATGCTGACAGATCTTTCTCCTTTATCACAAAGACTCCTCCAGCAGCTGTTCTTCTTAAAAAAGCATGTAAGATTGAAAGTGGCTCTGGAAAGCCTAATAGGGATAAAGTTGCAAAGATAACAAAGGAACAAGTTCGTAAGATAGCTGAGAACAAAATGTCTGATTTAAATGCAGCAAGTCTTGATGCAGCAGCAAGTATGATTGCTGGTACAGCTCGCAGCATGGGAATCGTAGTAGTTGACTAGTATTATTTGAAAGTGTTAGATTCGCATACAGGTATGAATGCGACGTTTAGTATGTGGGAGGAAACATAGGTTTCCGACAATAATTAACCACTTAAGGAGTGTGAAGTATGTTTAGAGGAAAGAAATATCAAGAGAGTGCAAAACTTGTTGATAGACAAAAGCTTCATGAGCCATTAGAAGCTCTTGAGCTAGCTCAAAAAACTTCAAAAGCAAAGTTTGATGAGACTGTTGAAGTTCATATAAGACTTGGTGTTGACTCCAGACATGCAGACCAACAGGTTAGAGGTGCAGTAGTACTTCCTCATGGAACTGGTAGAACAGTTAGAGTGTTGGTATTTGCAAAAGGAGATAAAGCAAAAGAAGCTGAACAAGCTGGTGCTGATTTTGTTGGTGCTGAAGAATTAGTAACTAAGATTCAAGGCGAAAACTGGTTTGACTATGATGTTGTTGTTGCAACCCCAGATATGATGGGTGTTGTTGGTAGACTTGGTAAAGTGTTAGGTCCTAAGGGACTCATGCCAAACCCAAAAGCAGGTACTGTATCAATGGACGTAGCTAAAGCTATAGCTGATATCAAAGCTGGTAAAATCGAATACAGACTTGATAAGACAAATATTATTCACTGTCCAATAGGAAAATCTTCATTTAGTGCGGATAAGCTAATGGACAACTTCCGTACATTGCTTGGAGCAGTTGTAAAGGCTAAGCCAGCGGCTGCAAAAGGTCAATATTTGAAAAGTATTGTAGTAACTTCAACAATGGGACCTGGAATAAAGGTTAATCCACTTAAGGTTATTGAATAATATATATTGAAATAGATAGTAGTGACTTAAAATTAGAAACTTTTACTTTACAAATTATTTGTTTAGTATTATTATATTCTATGTCAATTAAATAGTATGCCATAGACAGTAGGTGCTTAGTATTTCATATACTAATGCGTAATTTGATGAGAATCACCCTACCGAGGTTGAATTAATAATGGTTAATCACCCTTTGTCTGTCTGTGTGCATACAAAGGGTTTAATTTTGCAATGAATTAAGAAGGAGGTGGATGTTTTGCCTAGTAATAAGATACTTGAACAGAAGAAGGAAGTCGTTAAAGAGTTATCAGAAAAAGTAAAGTCTGCACAATCGTTTATATTAGCTGATTATAGAGGATTAACAGTTGAGCAGGATACTGAAATGAGAAATGCATTAAGGGCTGCTGGAGTTGAATACAAGGTAGTTAAAAATAGATTAACTAATCTTGCAATGAAGGAAAATGGCTATGAGGAATTGGAAAGTTATTTAAATGGACCAACAGCTATGGCTATTAGCTCAACTGATGTTGTTGCACCTGCAAAGGTTTTATCAGAGTTTGCTAAGAAGTTTGAAGCACTCGAGCTTAAAGTTGGTGTGGTTGAAGGTAAGCTTATTGATGTTAATGGTATTAAGGCACTTGCTGAATTGCCATCACGTGAGGTTCTTATCGCAAAGGTATTGGGAGGCTTCAATGCTCCTATATCTGGTTTTGCAAACGTTTTAAATGCAAACTTAAAAGGTTTGGTTGTAGCATTAAATGCTATAGCTGAGCAGAAAGAAAAAGCATAATTAGATTTAAAAGAATAAACTATTAAAATTAAAAAATATTTGGAGGTATTATACAATGGCTAGCGAAAAAGTTACAAAATTAATTGAGGATGTAAAGAATTTAACAGTATTAGAATTATCAGAATTAGTAAAGGCTCTTGAAGAAGAATTTGGAGTATCAGCAGCAGCTCCTGTAGCAGTTGCAGCAGCACCAGCAGCAGCTGGAGCAGCAGCAGCTGAAGAAAAGACTGAATTCAATGTAGTATTGAAGGATGCTGGAGCAGAAAAGATTAAGGTTATCAAAGTTGTTAGAGAAGTAACTGGACTTGGTCTAAAAGAAGCTAAGGAACTCGTTGATGGAGCACCAAGCACTATTAAAGAAAATGTTTCAAAGGACGAAGCAGCTTCAATCGAAGCTAAGTTCAAAGAAGTTGGAGCAACAATTGAAATTAAATAATATCTAGAATAGATACAAAACAGTATGACCCTATATCGGGAGGAGATTTTCTAACAAAGGCGGAGGAAAGCATAATAGTTGTTTTATTGTCAAATCTGACAGAAAATTGTTGGAGAAAGCAGCCTCTTTAGAAGAGAGTTATATTATTGCTTATTAAAAAAACAAAAGAGGCTACTCACAATCTAAGAGTAGTCTCTTTTATTAAAATTTATAAAGTCAAAGATAAAAGTCTAAGCTATATGTAAGTTAAACATAAATCAATTTAGACCTTATTTAAACTAAGTAGTTTAGATATTGCAAATGTTCAATATCTAATTTGCGTTAGCAATGCGTTACTTTGATTAATCTAATTACTAACAGAATATGTGATATTATTTTACATAAAATTGTTTTTTTAAAAATAAATTGATTTTATTACATATAAGAATATTAGTATATATTTTTAATATAGAAGTCTTGAAGGCGACATAGCAGAAATAAAATAAATTCTTTTTGTATTTATACATTTAAGTTAATAGTTATTTTCGGATACATGCTACCAAAATTAATATTTGATATCCTAGTAAATTATAGGCATAAAAATACAATTAAAATAGCGCATAATTAATTTATTATTATTGACAAGCAATATGAACTATGATATCATTATAAACTGCATTAAAATTCTGTTGTCACGTCCAAAAAAGGGAAATTAATTTGATTTGCTTACATAAATTATAGCATACGCGAATAATCAAGACAATAATTGTTAATAATATTTTAATGTGTCTGTATATAGCTTTATTATATGTTTTTTTACAAAATATATACTTGGTTTGATTTACAATTTTACATAATACAATTCTAATTATGTGAGATTTTTAAATATTCCTAATAAAAGTCATAAGTTTATGAGGTGATATAAATATGGTACAACCCGTAAAATTGGGTAGAAACACAAGAATGAGTTTTTCTAAAATACGAGACGTACTAGAAATGCCAAACTTGATAGAAGTTCAAAAGAATTCATATCAATGGTTTTTGGATGACGGACTAAGAGAGGTTTTCAGGGATATTTCTCCTATAACAGATTATACTGGAAACTTGATTTTGGATTTTGTAGATTACTCTCTTGATGATGAACCAAAGTATAGTGTCGAAGAGTGCAAGGAGAGAGACACTACATACTCTGCGCCACTAAAAGCAAAAGTGAGATTAATTAACAAGGAATCTGGAGAAGTTAAAGAGCAGGAAATCTTTATGGGAGATTTTCCTCTGATGACAGATACTGGTACCTTTATAATTAATGGTGCTGAGCGTGTAATTGTAAGTCAGCTTGTAAGATCCCCAGGTATTTACTATTCAATGAAGTTTGATAAAATTGGTAAGAAATTATACTCTAATACTGTTATCCCAAATAGAGGTGCATGGCTAGAGTATGAAACAGATTCTAATGATATCTTATCCGTAAGGATTGATAGAACTAGAAAGTTACCTCTTACAGTGTTATTAAGAGCTTTAGGTTATGGTACTGATTATGAAATAACACAACTATTAGGTGAAGATGAAAGAATTTTAGCTACCATCCAAAAAGATAACGCTAAAACCTATGAAGAAGGTCTAATTGAAATATACAAGAGATTAAGACCAGGTGAACCACCAACTGTTGACAGTGCAAAAAATCTTATCAATAGTTTATTTTTTGATGCTAAAAGATATGACCTTGCAAAGTTTGGTAGATTTAAGTTTAATAAGAAATTAGCATTAGCAAATCTAATCAACGGTCAGGTTGCGGCTGAAAACATTATTTCAGTTGAAACAGGCGAGGTTTTAGTTGCTGAAGGTGAATTAATAGATAGAAAAAAAGCAGAAGAGGTTCAGAATTCAGGAGTTAATATTGTATATTTGTTAGTTGATGGTAAATCTATTAAGGTAATTGGAAATAACACTGTTGATATTCGTGAGTTTATTGATTTTGATGTTTCTGACATAGGAATTACCGAAAAGGTTCAATATACAGTATTAAAAGAAATACTTGAAAGCAACCTTGAAAAGGAACAGCTTAAGAAAGCACTAAAAGAAAAAATTAATGATTTGGTTCCAAAACATATCACTACTTATGACATAATTTCATCAATTAATTATATTATTAACTTGGATTATGGAATAGGTACTGTTGATGATATTGACCACTTAGGAAACAGAAGATTACGTTCTGTAGGGGAGTTGTTGCAGAATCAATTTAGAATAGGCTTGTCGAGAATGGAAAGAGTTGTAAGGGAAAGAATGACTATACAGGATATTGACGTAGTTACTCCACAAGCCCTTATTAATATAAGACCAGTTGCTGCATCTATTAAAGAATTTTTTGGAAGCAGTCAGTTGTCACAATTCATGGATCAGACTAACCCTCTTGCTGAGTTAACTCATAAGAGAAGACTTAGTGCTTTGGGACCTGGAGGTTTGAGTAGAGAAAGAGCGGGCTTTGAAGTTCGTGACGTTCACCATTCCCATTATGGTCGTATGTGTCCAATTGAGACTCCTGAAGGACCAAATATAGGCTTGATAGGTTCCTTGAGTACTTATGCCAGAGTCAATGAATATGGATTTATTGAATCACCTTATAGAGTAGTTGATAAGGAAAAGGGTATAGTTACAGATGAGATTGAATACTTGACAGCAGATATAGAAGATCCATTTATCGTAGCTCAAGCTACTGAACCTTTAGATGAAAACGGAAGGTTTATTTCTAAGAAAATTATTGCAAGATTTATGGAGCAAATTTTGGAGGTTGAAAATACTAAGGTTGACTACATGGATGTATCTCCAAAACAAATGGTATCAGTTGCAACTGCTATGATTCCGTTTCTTGAAAATGACGATGCTAACCGTGCTCTTATGGGTTCGAACATGCAACGTCAGGCTGTTCCACTTATAAAAGCCGATTCTCCTATTGTTGGTACGGGTATTGAGTATAAGGCAGCAAGAGATTCTGGTGTATGTGTTATAGCAAGGAATTCTGGTGTAGTAGACAAAGTATCTGCAAATGAAATAATTATTAAAGCAAATAATGGTAAAAAAGATGCTTATAAGCTTCTCAAATATATGCGTTCTAACCAGGGTACATGTTTAAATCAGAGACCTATAGTTAGAAAGGGCGAAATAATTGAGAAGGGAGATATAATTGCAGACGGGCCATCTACGGATAATGGTGAAATTGCATTAGGAAGGAATATCCTTATTGGGTTTATGACTTGGGAAGGTTATAACTACGAGGATGCAATTCTTATAAATGAAAAACTTGTAAGAGAAGATGTTTATACATCAATTCATATAGAGGAATATGAGGCTGAGGCTAGAGATACTAAACTTGGACCTGAAGAAATAACAAGAGATATTCCAAATGTGGGAGAAGAAGCATTAAAGGATCTTGACGACAGAGGAATTATTAGAATTGGTGCTGAGGTTCGCTCAGGAGATATTCTTGTAGGTAAGGTTACACCTAAGGGTGAAACAGAGCTTACAGCTGAAGAGAGATTACTAAGAGCTATATTTGGTGAAAAAGCCAGAGAAGTTCGTGATACATCATTAAGAGTACCTCATGGAGAATCTGGTATTATTGTTGATGTTAAGGTGTTCACTCGTGAGAATGGCGACGAATTGCCACCAGGAGTAAATCAACTTGTTAGAGCATATATTGCTCAAAAGAGAAAAATTTCTGTTGGAGATAAAATGGCAGGTAGACATGGTAATAAGGGTGTTATTTCCAGAATACTCCCTGAAGAGGATATGCCGTTCTTACCTGATGGTACTCCGTTAGAGATAGTACTTAATCCACTAGGCGTTCCTTCCCGTATGAATATCGGACAGGTGCTGGAAGTACATTTAGGCTTTGCAGCAAGGGCATTAGGCTGGAAGATTGCAACTCCAGTTTTTGATGGTGCAACAGAGGAAGATATAAGAAATACGTTGGTACAGGCAGGAAAAGATGCTGATGGTAAGACTATTCTTTATGATGGTAGAACCGGTATGCCATTTGATAGTAGAGTAACAGTTGGGTATATGTATTACTTGAAACTAGCCCATCTTGTTGATGATAAGATTCATGCCAGATCTACAGGTCCTTACTCATTAGTAACGCAACAGCCTTTAGGTGGTAAAGCTCAGTTTGGTGGGCAGAGATTTGGAGAGATGGAAGTTTGGGCTTTGGAAGCATATGGTGCTGCTTATACACTTCAAGAAATTCTGACAGTAAAATCAGATGATGTTGTTGGTAGAGTTAAGACATATGAATCTATTGTTAAGGGTGAAAACATACCTGAACCTGGAATTCCTGAATCATTTAAGGTTCTTATAAAAGAACTTCAGAGTTTGGCACTTGATGTTAAGGTTTATTCAGAAGAAGAAGGCGAAATTGCAATTAAAGAATATGTTGAAGACGATATTGAAGAGCTGAATGTTAACATTGAGGGAAGAGAAGATGAAGCAGCTTTGACAAATGATTTTGATGATGAGCTAAAAGATGACATTCTTATTGATGATGACTTAGATATTGACGATATTGAGGATATTGGCAGCATCAGTACAGGAGATAATCTTGAGGAAGAGCTTACAGATGAGTTATTTGCTGATGAAGATCTTAGTGATGATTTCGATGATGAGGATTTTTAGGGAGGGAGATAAGCTATGTTTGAACTAAACAATTTTGATTCTATAAAAATAGGATTGGCTTCTCCGGAAAAGATTAGAGAATGGTCAAAAGGCGAAGTAAAAAAGCCCGAAACAATAAATTATAGAACATTAAAACCTGAAAGAGATGGTTTGTTCTGCGAAAGAATTTTTGGACCTCAAAAGGATTGGGAGTGCCATTGCGGTAAATATAAAAGAATCAGATACAAAGGTATTGTTTGTGATAGATGTGGTGTTGAGGTTACGCGTTCAAAGGTAAGAAGAGAGAGAATGGGTCATATAGAGCTTGCAGCACCAGTTTCTCATATTTGGTATTTTAAAGGGATACCAAGTAGAATGGGCTTGCTTTTGGATATGTCACCTAGGTCTCTAGAAAAGATTTTATATTTTGCATCCTATGTTGTAATTGATCCTGGTCAAACACCGCTGTCCAAAAAACAAGTTTTAACTGAAAAAGAATATAGAGATAGTGTTGAAAAATTTGGACTCAGTTTTAAAGCTAGTATGGGTGCTGAAGCAGTAAAAGAGCTTCTTTTAGAGATTGATTTAGAAGCTCTTTCAAAGGAATTGAGAAATGATTTAGTTGATTCAACAGGTCAAAAGAGAATCAGGGCTGTAAAAAGACTTGAGGTTGTAGAGGCGTTTAGACTATCTGGAAATCATCCTGATTGGATGATTCTGGATGTTGTACCTGTTATCCCTCCTGAGTTAAGACCTATGGTACAACTTGATGGAGGAAGATTTGCAACATCAGATTTGAATGACCTGTATAGAAGAGTTATTAATAGAAATAACAGATTGAAAAGACTTTTAGATTTAGGAGCTCCTGACATAATAGTTAGAAATGAGAAACGTATGCTTCAGGAAGCCGTTGATGCCTTGATTGATAATGGTAGAAGAGGACGTCCAGTAACTGGACCAGGTAATAGACCTCTAAAATCACTGTCTGATATGCTTAAGGGTAAGCAGGGACGTTTCCGTCAGAACTTGCTGGGTAAACGTGTTGACTACTCTGGACGTTCTGTTATCGTTGTAGGTCCTGACCTTAAGATATTCCAGTGTGGTTTGCCAAAGGAAATGGCACTTGAATTATTTAAACCATTTGTTATGAAAAAGTTAGTAAATGATGGTTTAGCACACAATATCAAGAGTGCAAAGAGAATGGTTGAGAGAGTCAGAAATGAAGTTTGGGATGTATTGGAAGATGTTATCAAGGATCATCCAGTTTTGCTAAACCGTGCACCAACACTTCACAGGCTAGGTATACAAGCATTTGAACCTGTTTTAGTTGAAGGTAGAGCTTTAAAGCTGCATCCTTTAGTATGTTCAGCATATAATGCTGACTTCGATGGTGACCAGATGGCTGTTCACGTTCCGCTATCAGCAGAGGCACAGTCAGAGGCAAGATTCTTGATGCTATCAGCAAACAACTTGCTTGCACCAAAGGACGGTAAGCCAATTACAGTTCCTACGCAGGATATGGTTTTAGGTAGTTATTATCTGACTATTGAGAAGCCAAATGAGCCTGGAGAAGGCAAAGTATTCAGCGACATGGATGAAGTTCTTATGGCTTATGATGCCGGTGAACTAGGACTCCATGCTCAGATGAAGGTTAGAGTTGAAAAAGATATAGACGGAGTTAAGCAGAAAAAAATAATTTCATGTACAGCTGGAAGACTTATATTTAATGAAGCAATTCCTCAGGATTTAGGATTTGTTGATAGAACTGATAAGAGTAAAGCTTTTGACCTTGAAGTTGATTTTATAGTTGGTAAAAAAGAGCTTGGTAAGATAATTGATAAATGTATAAGAGTTCATGGTACTACTACAACTGCAATTATTCTTGATAGAATAAAAGCATTGGGCTTCAAGTACTCAACTAAGGGTGCTATTACCATCAGTGTATCTGATATGGTTGTGCCTGCAGTTAAGAAGCAGTATCTAGAAGAGACAGAAGTAACAATTGACAATATAGTTAAGCAGTTCAAGAGAGGACTTATATCAGATGATGAACGTTACAATTCTGTTATAGCTACTTGGACAGAAACAGGTGAAAATATCACTAAAGCTCTTATTGATAATCTGGATAGATTTAATCCTGTGTTCATGATGTCACAGTCTGGAGCGAGAGGTAATATCAATCAGATTAAACAGCTTGCTGGTATGAGAGGTTTGATGGCAGATACATCTGGTAAGACAATTGAAATACCTATTAAGTCAAACTTCCGTGAAGGACTTAATGTATTGGAATTCTTTATCTCAACTCATGGAGCTAGAAAAGGTTTGGCCGATACGGCGCTTAGAACTGCTGACTCTGGTTACCTAACAAGACGTTTGGTTGATGTAAGTCAGGATGTTATTGTCAGGGAACTGGATTGCGGTACTAGTAAAGGTATTGAGATATCAGATGTTAAGAGTGGTAGCGAAGTAATAGAACCATTGTCTGAGAGACTCATAGGTAGATATACTACTGAAGATATTTATGACCCTAATACAAAAGAACTACTTGTTACTAAAGATGATGCTATCGACGAGCATACTGCTGAAAGAATAGTTAAAGCTGGTTATAAGAAGATGAGAATTAGGTCAGTACTTACATGTGAATCTAAAGTTGGTGTTTGTGCTAAATGTTATGGTGCAAATCTTGCAACAGGTGATGCTGTCAATGTTGGTGAAGCGGTTGGAATTATTGCCGCACAGTCAATTGGAGAACCTGGTACACAGTTGACAATGAGAACCTTCCACACTGGGGGTGTTGCCGGTGATGATATTACACAAGGTTTGCCTCGTGTAGAGGAATTATTTGAGGCAAGAAAGCCAAAGGGATTAGCTATAATTACTGAAATAGCTGGTACAGTTAAATTATCTGATACTAAGAAAAAGAGAGAAGTAATTGTAACTGCTGAGGATGGAGAAACTAAGGCATACTTGATACCTTATGGTTCAAGAATTAAAGTTTATGACGATGATGTTGTTGAAGCTGGTGACGAGTTGACCGAGGGTTCAGTAAATCCACATGACATTCTGAAAATTAAAGGTCTCAGAGGAGTTCAGGCATATTTATTGCAGGAGGTTCAAAGAGTTTATAGAATGCAGGGTGTTGACATCAATGACAAGCATATAGAAGTAATTGTAAGACAGATGATGAGAAAAGTTAAGATTGAAGACTGTGGTGATACGAGTTTATTACCAGGTGGTTTGGTTGATATGCTTGAGTTTGACAGTGAGAATGCAAAGGCTATTGAGGCTGGTTTATCACCTGCTACTGGTGAACGTACTTTATTAGGTATCACAAAGGCTTCACTTGCTACAGATTCCTTCTTATCTGCTGCTTCCTTCCAAGAGACAACAAGGGTTCTAACTGAAGCTGCAATTAAAGGTAAGGTTGATCCTTTGGTTGGATTAAAGGAAAATGTTATCATTGGTAAACTTATTCCAGCAGGTACAGGAATGAGCAGATACAAAGATATTAGTATTAGTCAGGTTATTGAATAATTAAGAATCAAATATATAAATATTTATAAAAACGACCATTTTATTATGGTCGTTTTTATGAATATTAGAGTTTATACGTCAAAAATCCCTAGTGGAAGCAGGATAATATAAGGCTAATATAAAATGATTTAGAAACTCAGTATGCTTGACAAAAGCTGCAATAGAGTGATAAAATAATTCAGTGCGCTGAATTTATGTTTTTTTTGTGTGCATATTTTCATGCACAAGTTCAGTCTATAATGAAGTTTTATTAATATTTTATAGGGAGAATAGTAGCTCTAGATTTATTATAAGACTGAGTATGTTGTAAATCTTAAATTGGAGGAAGCAAATTGTTGGATGATCTTAAACACTATAAGAAATTAGTCGGTGTAAAACAGTCAACAAAGGCTATAGAAAATGGCATTGTAGCAAGCGTTTTGATTGCTAAGGATTGTGAACAAAGGGTAGTAAGAGGTATTATTGAGCTTTGTGAAAAACAGTCCTTGCCTATAACATATGTTGACTCCATGAAACAGTTGGGAAAGGCATGTGGTATTGAGGTTGAAGCTGCTGTTGCATGTATTCTGAAATAAACCACATACTATAATTAATAGCTATATTTATTTATTTCGATACAGTTATGTATTGAGTAAATACTATATATATAATATTTACCTTTGGAAGGAGGTGTACTAATGCCAACATTTAATCAGCTGGTTAGAAAGGGCAGAGAGGTTATCGAAAAGAAATCAACTGCTCCAGCTCTCCAGAAGGGATTTAACTCAAAGAAGAAAAAGGTAACAGATACTAGCAGTCCTCAAAAGAGAGGTGTTTGTACTGTTGTAAAGACTTCAACACCAAAGAAGCCAAACTCAGCGTTACGTAAAGTAGCAAGGGTTCGTCTTACAAATGGATTAGAAGTAACTGCATATATTCCAGGAATAGGTCATAACCTACAGGAACATAGCGTTGTTCTTATCAGAGGTGGAAGAGTTAAAGACTTGCCTGGTGTAAGGTACCACATTGTTAGAGGTACCCTTGACACTGCCGGAGTTGCCAAGAGAATGCAGTCCCGTTCAAAATACGGAGCAAAGCGTCCCAAGGCAGGTGCCGCTAAGAAGTAAAGAC
>JAEWZA010000482.1 GCA_023395575.1 Bacillota bacterium | reverse complement strand
CTAGTACACAGTAGTGCAGATCATCATTTAGAGGAATATTCAAAAATGCTATACGTTCCTTCATTATATCTGTATTTTCGAAATCATCACGAATCAGAGTTATAAAAAAGCGCTCCTGCAAAAGTGGAAAACTCTGATTTAAGAGATTTTCCATATCAGCTAGGTTTTTTCTTCTCTGATTTTCCATATTCATAGTATTAACCACACGGCTAACTGTATCTTTAAGCTCATCTAGATCAATGGATTTAAGAATATAGTCCACAGCCTCAACCTTTAATGCCTTCTTCAGATAGCTTACATCATCATGACCACTAATAAATAGTATCTTTATATTTGGATAAAGCTCTCGCAAATTTTTAGCTAATGCTATTCCATCCATATAAGGCATTAGGACATCACTAATCACTAAATCAATGTGATTTTCTTTTATAAACTGAAATGCCTTCTGTCCATCAGAAAAATCAGCAACAATTTCAATATTGTGGGAACTCCAATCAAAGTGCTTTTTTAAGCCTTGACGTACAAGATCTTCATCATCAACAATAATAGCTTTATACATAATCGCCCTCCGTCTTAATAAATGTACGCTCTTAGAACCTCCGAGTGCCTTATTTATCTGATTTCAAAGACTCAACATCTCAGTTTTATCCCTGCAATCAGTATAAAAGTATTATTTAATTTTTCAGTCATAAATTCCAATGGATGCTATAGTAGATATCATTTTACCTTAACAAAATATTGACAGCGAAAAAATAATATTGATGTTATTATCGCTCGATATGTTATAGAGGCATTAGAAGTTACGACATTGGGGTCCCCCATGAAAAATTGTGGTTAAATTACACTCAACACTCTGTGAATTTTTCTATACAATAAAGTAGACTACATATGCTAAATACTCTATCAATAAATATGTGCTGGTGAGTAGCCTATAATCCACTTTTTGGACTTTTTTATGGATTTGAAGGAACGGTTCCTTCTGTTGTTAGGTAATGCAAATTTTCTAGTTAGACATAACATACAAATATAATTTCATTATATACAAAGGAACTCTAAACATAATTGAGTATAACATACTAGTTGACACCAAACAATAGTTCATAAATTACCATTTATAGAAATATGTTAACCTTTAAGGTTTAAATTTTTAAAAAATTTTAAAAATACAGAAATACTTCTAGTATCTGTAAAAGTATTAAAGTCTATAGAAATGTACGGTTTGTTTGATAACTATCACTATCCTTCACTTATTTATCTGTTCTGTTGACTTGAAATTATTAAATGCTATATTTAAATTAAATTCTTATATTTGTGCAGTAAATCCTATTAATTTTAGGATGTAGATATTATGTTTTATTTGTTAACATAAACATTATATGATTTATAGGAGGATAGCATGAGTGAGCTTCAATACACAAAAAACATCAAAACCGTAATAGAAACAGATGTCCTTGTTATAGGCGGTGGTCCTGCGGGCTTTGGAGCAGCAGTGGCGTCGGCACGTAACGGAGCAAAAACACTTCTGATTGAGCGTTTAAGTATGCTTGGTGGTATGGCTACCGCAGGTTTGGTGGGTCCATTTATGACTTGTTATGATAACGATGCCGAGGAACAATTAGTTAAGGGCATCTTTGATGAACTTTGTCTGCGGACTGAAACGCGTGGTGGTGCTATTCACCCTTCTAAGGTTGAAGGTATGACTTCATATTCCTCGTACTATATGGCAAGCCATAGACATGTTACTCCATACCAATCAGAGGTACTTGCAGTTGTAATGGAAGAAATGGTTGAGGAATCAGGTGCACAATTACTCTTCAATGTACAGGTTACAGATTGTATTACTAACGATGGAAAGATAGATTATGTAATAGTAAACATGAAGGAAGGTATTGCAGCAATTTGTGCAAAGATATTCATTGATTGCACTGGTGATGCTGATGTTGCTTATTTTGCTGGAGTTCCTACATGGCTGGGAAATAAGGAAACGAGCGTTATGCAGCCAACATCACTTTTTTTTGAGGTAGGTAATATTGACCGTGAAAAATATTTAGGAGAACTTGAAGCCAATAAGTACAACCTGGACAACCACATTGCCAATTGTTTCGCACAGTATGTGGAGAAGGCCAAGCGTAATGGTGACTGGACACTTGATCGCAATGAATTAGGTAACTATGAGCAGAATATACCTGGAAGATGGAAGATAAATACCACTCGTATGACACATATTGATGCTACAAAAACATCTGATATAACTAAAGCACTTATTGAAGGTAGGCGTCAGGTGCAGGAAGTTGTTGCCTTTATGAAAAAATATCTTCCGGGCTGCGAGGATATTCAGCTTATCCAGGTAGCTACGGCACTCGGTGTTCGTGAAACTAGACACATTGTTGGAAAATATGAGCTTACAGCAGAGGATATTCTCTCGCGGAAGCATTTTGAGGATGCAATATGCACCTTTGGATATGCCATTGATGTGCACAATTCCACAGGAGGAGGTGTAACATTTACATGTGTTGATAAATACTACACCATACCTTATCGCAGCCTGATTCCTGAGAATTGTGACAATATGCTTGTTGCAGGGCGCAGTATCTGTGGTTCCTCGGAGGCTGCTGCCAGCTATAGAGTTATGCCCGCATGTATAGCTATGGGTCAAGCAGCAGGTACAGCTGCTGCAATAGCAATGAAAAGTGGTGTTTGTCCAGAGGATGTGAACATCATTAATCTTCAGAAGACTCTGATTGAGCAAGGTACAGTTATTAAGTATTAGTTTTCTCTGAAGTGATATGTCAATTTAATTACACAATTATATAAACTAATTTAATCTGTTGTGCAGCGTTATTAAAACATAAAACTATATTTACAAAGGAGACAAAAAACTATGAAAACCCTCCAGAAAAAATATGATGTGGTCGTCATCGGAGGCGGCCCAGGTGGTATCCCAGCAGCAATTGCAGCAAGCAGAAATGGTGCTAAAGTTCTTCTGGTAGAAAAGAATGGCTATCTTGGTGGTAATCTGACCATAGGTCTTCCATTATTGGGGTACTTAGACAAAGACGGTAAGACTGTTACAGCAGGGATTGCTCAAGAACTTGTTGATGAACTAAAAAAACGAAATTCTTGTACAGATCATTATCCTTGCCCTATGCACAATTCTATAACCCTATACGACCATGAGATTTTTAAAGTTGTTGCATTTGAAATGTGTCTAAGCGCAGGCGTTGAAATTCTTCTTAATACTGAAATCATTGACACCAACGTAGAGAACGGTAAGATTAAAACAGTAACTTTATTTGGTAAGGGATACCATATCGAGGTGGAGGCTACTGTCTTTATTGATGCTAGCGGAGATGGTGACATGGGCTATATGGCTGGTGCTACCTACAATATGGGTCAAAAGGACACTGGAGCATTACAACCGCCTACCCTTATGTTTACTTTGGGTAACGTAAATACAGACAAGACCATAGACTATATCGCAAGTGATCCTGAACAGATGCGTTTATGTGACACGATAGAGTGTGACTTTGATAAGTACAATGCTGATTTTTTCCGCTCAAACCCACACCATGTTATGGTAGGTTTACGTAAGCTCTTTCTAGAACTTAAAGCAAAAGGTAAGTTGCCCGTTGATAGGGATACCCTTATTTATATTAAAAGCCTAATTCCAGGTGAGGTTCACATAAATTCTACTCGACATCTTGGTATTAACGGTAGTGATGTATTTGATTTAACCCGTTCAGAGATAGAGGGCCATTTGCAGATACCAAAGCTAGTGGAAACACTCAAAAAATATGTTCCTGGATTTGAAAACTGCTATATAACTCAGATATATCCTTCCATGGGTATTCGTGAAACCCGTCGCTTTACGGGCCTCCGAGAATTAACGGAGGATAAAATTATGGTGGGTGATGTGCCTGAAGATACGGTGGCACTAGGTTCCTACATCATTGACATTCATGAAGGTAACGGTGCAGGTACCATCGTCAAACGCATAAAGCCCTATGGTATTCCATATGGATGTACGGTCAGTAAGGATATTGACAATCTTATGTTAAGCGGTAGGTGTGCCTCCTTAGACGCAGTAGTTATGAGCTCTGCAAGGGTTATGCCAACCTGTATGGCTATAGGCGAGGCTGCTGGTGTAGGAGCTGCATTAGCAGTTAAGAAGAATATAGTTCCTGCTCAAGTGGATGTGAACGAAGTTCGCAACATTCTTCGCAATGCCAATGTAATACTTGAACCAGCTGAATAATATTAGTATATAAGCATAGTGAGCATTGTTCAAATATATTGATGTAATTTTGACTTTAAGGAGGACTAACATGAAATATGGTATATATTATGCATATTGGGAGCAAGAATGGGAGGCTGATTACAAATATTATATTGAGAAGGTTGCAAAGCTTGGGTTTGATATACTAGAAATAGCAGCCTCACCAATACCATTTTACAGTGACAATCAGATTAACGAGCTAAGAGCATGTGCCAGTGGTAATGGAATTACACTTACAGTTGGTCATGGCCCAAGTGCAGATCAAAACCTGTCCTCTTCTGACCCTGCTATTCGCAAAAACGCTATAAACTTTTATACAGATTTACTGAAACGTCTTTATAAGTTAGACGTACATTTGATTGGTGGGGCCATATATTCCTATTGGCCTGTTGATTATACAAACGCAATTGACAAAAAAGGAGATTGGGAACGTAGTGTTCGAGGAGTTAGTGAGGTTGCTCAAATAGCTGAAGCATGTGGAATAGATTTTTGCCTTGAGGTTCTTAATAGGTTTGAAAATTATCTGATTAACACCGCACAAGAGGGTGTAGATTTTGTAAAAGAGGTTGGGCATAGCAATGTAAAGGTAATGCTTGATACTTTTCATATGAATATCGAGGAAGATAGCATTGGAGGCGCGATTAGGACTGCAGGCTCTTACTTAGGACATTTACACACCGGCGAATGTAATCGTAAAGTTCCTGGAAAAGGAAGAGTTCCATGGAACGAAATTGGAGAGGCACTTGCTGATATAGGGTATACTGGCAATGTTGTTATGGAACCTTTCGTTAGAATGGGTGGAGCAGTTGGATCAAATATTAAAGTTTGGCGAGATATTAGTAATTGTGCAGATGAGGAAAAACTGGACAGAGAAGCACAAGCCTCACTCGATTTTTCCAGATATATGTTAGATAACCGCAAACTGTAGTTAATACTAGATGTTATCCTCAGTAAAAAGGAGATAGAGTATTATGGATATTATTAGTAAATTTAATCTCAAAGGGAAAAAAGCATATGTAACTGGCGGAGCAAGGGGAATAGGGAAATGTACTGCAATTGCACTGGCAGAAGCAGGAGCCGATATTGCAATAGTTGACATGGATATTCTTGAAGCAGAAAAGACTGTAAGGGAACTAGAAGTACATGGGGTAAAAAGTATTGCACTAAAGACAGATGTTACAAACCCTGATGATGTCAATAATATGATTGATACAATATTAGAAGCCTTTGGTACTATAGATATTGCTTTTAACAATGCAGGGATATGCAGTAATGTGAAAGCTGAAGAAATGTCCTATGAAGCATGGAAAAAAGTTATAGATGTAAATTTGACGGGAGTATTCCTAACATCACAGGCAGTGGGTCGCGTGATGATAAAAAATGGCAAGGGGAGTATTATAAATACTGCATCAATGTCTGGGCATATTGTTAATACACCCCAGCCACAGAGTGCCTACAATGCATCAAAGGCTGGAGTAATTATGCTTACAAAATCATTGGCTGTTGAATGGGCACCATATAATATCAGAGTTAACTGTATAAGTCCTGGTTATATAGGTACGGAAATGACACTAAAGGCTACAAATTGGATTCCTTCATGGATTCAGGCAACACCAGTAAAACGCATGGGTACTCCTGAGGAGTTACAGGGAGCAGTTATTTACCTTGCTAGTGATGCATCTAGCTTTACTACAGGTTCCGATATAGTTATTGATGGTGCATTTACTTGTATTTAGAATTCTTTAGAATTTAAGTTATGAAGAGGCTGTAGGAAATTATGTGTAAATCAGCACGTAATATTCCTACAGTTTTTAGTTTGGTGGTATTTTATATTAAGTTTATTGGTTATTGTAACATAAACAGGGTAAAATAATTTTATAGAGCTTGAACAACTAATACTAATTGAAGGATGGTACTATCATGATAGCTAGAGAAAAAATACAGAAGTATCAGGCTATGTATGCAATTGAAAATGGGGAATTTGATACTAACATGATAGCCTCCAAAGCCAAGGTTATTGTAATTCTTACTCAAGACTGGTGTCCTCAGTGGATAGATATGAAGAACTGGGTATATACACTTGAACTTGAAGAAGATATTGAAATATATGAACTTGAATATAATAAGACAGACTATTTTAATGAATTTATGTCTTTTAAAGAAAGTCATTGGAAAAACTATAATGTACCTTACGTTAGGTTTTACAAAGAAGGTAATCTGGTTAAAGAAACAAATTATATAGGTAAAAGTAAGTTTATAGACATAGTAAAGGATTTATAATGTAATGTAGCGCAAAAAACATGAAAAACAAATAGCAAATAGGGTAGAAATCGTTTGCGGCCCATTATTGACGGTAAATTATTTAAATGCTATAATAACTTTAACCTACAGCAATTTCAAATTTTTTGAATTTATACTGTTTAACAAAAATTTTATTATAAATAGATTGATATTCAAGTAAATAAGTTAACAAGTCAAAAATCTACTTGTTAATATAAGTCGATGAAGGAATCAAGATGTATTTGTATCATTTTAGAGAGCCAGCGGTTGGTGAAAGCTGGTATGGTAGATACATGAATAACTCATTCCTGAGAACTAATATCAAAAGATACAGGTGTATCCAGTAGGTATTGGCGTTGGCTACGTTATAGCTTAGAGCACAGATGCGCGTCTGATTGCTCACTGAGAATACAGTTTATTCAAATTGTATTAAATCAGGGTGGTACCACGATGGAGTAGTTCCCTCGTCCCTGCATATAGCAGAGCCGAGGGTTTTTTATTACCCAAAATGGAAGTGCCAACTATTACTATTTAAATATGTATCATGTAAATTATATGAAAACTAGGGAAAGCTAAAGTAAATTTGACACTTAGCCTAATGCAATATCTCAAAAATAAATTTTTTTTCCATATGAGTTTATCATGGATATTATTGAAAATTGATTAATAAATTAGCAGACTAAATATTGGAAAAGGAGGCGTTTGAAATGAAGTTGACAGGTGCACAAGTTTTGGTAAAGTCTTTGGAATTAGAAGGTATAAGCACACTATTTGGTTATCCAGGTGCAGCAATCAGTCCATTTTATGATGCCTTACTGGATTCGAAACTTACACATATTCTCACTAGAAATGAACAGGGAGCAGCTCATGCAGCAAGTGGGTATTCTCGTGTAACAGGCAAAATCGGCGTATGTGTATCAACTTCTGGACCGGGAGCCACAAACTTAATTACAGGAATTGCAACAGCATATTCCGATTCCATCCCTTTAGTTGCAATTACAGGACAGGTGCAGTTGGATCTCATTGGAAGAGATGTTTTTCAAGAAGCTGATATAACAGGTGCCACGGAACCTTTTTGTAAGCATAATTATCTTGTAAAGGATATAAGAGAACTTCCTAGAATAATTAAGGAGGCATTCCACATTGCAGCTACAGGAAGACCTGGCCCAGTAGTAATAGACGTTCCTATTGACATTCAGACACAGGAACTCGATTTTAAATACCCGAATGAAATTGAAATAAGAGGCTATAAGCCGAACTACAAGGGACACCCTCAACAGATTAAGAAAATTGCTGAAGCAATATCAAGTGCAAAATCACCGCTAATATGTGCTGGGGGAGGAGTTATTACAGCAAAGGCTTCTGATTTATTGACAAAGCTTGCTGAGAAATGTGGTATTCCTGTAGTTACAACACTAATGGGCATTGGAGCAATTCCCGGTGACCATTCACTGAACTTAGGAATGTTAGGTACACATGGGGTATATTGTGCAAATTATGCAGTAAATAATACAGACTTACTTATTCTTATTGGTGCAAGAGTTGGGGACAGGGCGCTAGGTACAACCGGTAAAATTGCACAAAAGGCAAAAATAATCCATATAGATATAGACCCTGCTGAAATTGGGAAAAATGTCAGCACCTCTATTCCAGTGGTTGGTGACGTAAGGCTTGTACTTGAGGATTTATTGGAAATAGTTCGAGCGGGAGATACCAAGCAGTGGTTAAGCATGGTGATGGATACAAAACAAATAAAGAAAAAGCCCATAGACCAGCAGACAAAAAATGTAAATCCAAGGCTGGTTATAGATATCCTTTCACAAAAACTGACAGCCGACGCCATAATGACTACAGAGGTTGGGCAAAACCAGATATGGGCTGCTAATAGCTTTATAGCTAAAAAACCAGGAGCCTTTATTACCTCCGGAGGACTTGGAACAATGGGTTATGGGCTGCCGGCAGCAATTGGTGCCAAGAAAGGGAAGCCTGAAAGCACAGTAGTTGTAGTGGCTGGTGATGGTAGCTTTCAAATGTCTATGCCAGAGTTAGGTACTATAAAGCAAGAAGGTATAGGTATCAAAATAATTATTTTTAACAATTCCAGACTGGGTATGGTACGTGAATTACAAAAGAATAGACATAATGGAAGGTATTCGCAGGTATATTTGGACAGCAACCCAGACTTTGTAAAGCTTGCAGAAGCATACGGTTTCAAAGCAGAACGAATAACAGATAATTCACAGGCAGATTCTGCATTGGATAGGCTTTTATCTGATGACAAGACCTATATACTTGAATGTGTTGTTGATCCGGAGGAAACTACAGTATAAGCTTGTAGGAGTAAATTATATATAATTTTAGGTTCAATTAATTTATGGCCAATCAATAATAAGTAAAGGGTGAGGGGAGGAAATAAAATGGCAAAACATACTTTATCAGTATTAGTTGAAAATCGCTCGGGAGTATTATCACGAGTGTCAGGTTTATTCAGCCGAAGAGGATTTAATATTGACAGCTTGGCAGTTGGAGTAACTGAAGACCCCGAGGTGTCTAGAATGACAATAGTTGTAGATGGCGATGACTACACTGTTGAACAGGTGAACAAGCAGCTGAATAAGCTAATTGATGTCATAAAAATTAGAACATTGGCATCATCAGAGTCTGTAAGTCGTGAACTTGCCCTTATAAAAGTAAATGCTACACCGACGAATAGAACAGAAATAATGCAAATAGTTGAGATATTTAGAGCAAAGATTGTTGATGTTTCAAAAAGTACTCTTACTGTTGAGGCATCAGGTACTAATGAAAAGGTAACAGCACTAGAGGATATGTTGCGGCAATTTGGTATAAAGGAAATAGTCAGAACAGGTACTATAGCCATAGAGAGAGGAAATAAATACATCAAGGCAGGAAACAACGAAGAATAGTATATTGCAATTCAATTGTAATTTAAAAACTTTATACAATTATATAAAAATTGATAATTAATTTATTTAGGAGGAATTTTAAAATGGCAAAAATGTATTATGATAGCGATTGTAATTTAAACTTATTAGAGGGTAAAACAGTAGCAATAATTGGATATGGAAGTCAGGGCCACGCTCATGCTCAGAACTTGAAGGATAGTGGAGTTAATGTAATAGTAGGATTGACACCTAATTCTACCAGAAGAAAGCAAGTAGAGGCAGATGGAATTAAGGTATATGATACAGCAGAAGCAGCAAAAATGGCAGATATAATTATGATATTAACACCGGATCAAACTCAAAAAGCCATGTATGATGAATGTATAGCTCCAAACCTTAAGACAGGAAATGTATTAATGTTTGCTCATGGTTTTAATATTGTTTACAATCTCATAGTTCCACCAGCAGATGTAGACGTAATAATGGCAGCACCAAAGGGACCAGGACATACAGTTAGAAGTCAGTACAAAGAAGGAAGAGGCGTACCTTCTTTAATAGCTATTCACCAGGACGCATCAGGTAAAGCTAAGGACTATGCATTAGCTTATGCATCAGGAATAGGAGCTGGAAGAGCAGGAATACTTGAAACTACATTCAGAGAAGAAACAGAAACAGACCTTTTTGGTGAGCAGGCTGTACTCTGCGGTGGTGTTACAGAATTGATGAAAGCAGGCTTTGAAACACTTGTAAATGCTGGATACCAACCTGAAATTGCATATTTTGAATGTGTACATGAGATGAAGCTGATAGTAGATCTTATCAACCAAGGCGGTTTTGCAGAAATGAGATATTCAATCAGTGATACTGCGGAATATGGTGATTATGTAACAGGTAAAAGAATAATAACAGATGAGACTAGAAAAGAAATGAAAAAAGTACTTAAAGAAATTCAGGATGGTAAATTTGCTTCAAATTGGGTTATTGAAAATGCAGCAGGTGGGAGATCAAACTTCCTTGCAATGAGAAGAAATGAATCTGAGCATCAGGTTGAAGTGGTTGGCGCGGAACTGAGAAAGATGATGAGCTGGCTCAAAAAGTAAGTTCAAAAGATTATAACGCAAAATTCAAAATGAAGATGCATAAGTTATCATATTATTTGTAGAAAATCAAAAAGAAAAGTGATTAAGGTATAAATTGATATTAGAATTAAGGAACATATTATTTGGTGTTCCTAAGAAGGGGGTATAAGCATGGCAAGAAGAATAAAAATATTTGATACGACACTTAGAGATGGTGAGCAAACACCAGGAGTTAATCTAAACTTACAAGAGAAAATGGAAATTGCGAAACAACTTGTAAGATTAGGCGTAGACGTTATCGAGGGTGGCTTTGCGATAGCTTCACCAGGCGATTTTGAGTCTATAATGACACTCTCAAAGAATTTAAAGGGTGTATCGATAGCAAGCCTATGCCGTGCCTCAGAAAAGGATATTGATAGGGCATGGGAGGCTGTAAAGTACGCTGAAAGTCCAAGAATTCATACTTTCATTGCCACATCAGATATTCACATGAAGTATAAGCTCAAAATGACGGAAGAGGAAGTTTTAGAGAGAGCCGTAAGCATGGTAAAATATGCAAAAAGCTATTGTTCAGATGTTGAGTTCTCTGCTGAGGATGCAAGTAGAACAAGAGAAGACTTTCTTATGAAAATTGTTGAGGCAGTTATTTCAGCGGGTGCCACAGTTGTAAATATCCCAGATACAGTTGGATATACAACGCCAATGGAGTTTGGTAAATTAATTAAAAATATACGTAATAATGTTCCAAATATTGATAAAGCCGATATTAGTGTTCATTGTCACAATGATTTAGGTATGGCTGTTGCTAATACATTAGCAGCTATTGAAAATGGAGCAACACAGGCTGAGTGCACTATTAATGGACTTGGTGAAAGAGCTGGTAATGCTGCTGTTGAAGAAATTATAATGGGTATAAACACTAGAAAAGACTATTATGATATTACGCATAAAATTGATACTACGCAAATATATAGAACAAGTAAATTGGTTTCAAGTCTTACAGGTGTTAGTGTTCAGCCCAATAAAGCTATTGTGGGTGCAAATGCTTTTGCCCATGAATCTGGAATACATCAGCATGGTGTTCTTTCTGAAAAAACAACCTATGAAATAATGACACCAGAGTCAGTAGGCGTAGGTAAAAACAGAATGGTATTGGGTAAGCTGTCTGGTCGCCATGCTTTTGAAGAAAGATTAAAGGAAATGGGATATGCTTTATCAGCGGATGAAGTAAAGGCTGCTTTTGATAAGTTTAAAGATTTAGCTGATAAAAAGAAGGTTGTTACAGATAAGGATATTGAGGCCTTGGTTGATGCAAATATAGCTGTGCCTGAAATATTTGTAATAGACAGCTTCCAGATAAACAGCGGAAACAAAATGATTTCTACATCAACAATCAGTATAAGAAGAGAAGATGAAGTCATTACAGAGGCTGCCACAGGAGATGGTCCAGTTGACGCTGCTTTTAATGCAATTGAGCGTGCAACAGGGGTTTATGCTGAACTGACTCATTATAGTATAAAGGCTGTTACAGAAGGTAAAGATGCATTGGGTGAAGTAACAGTAAAAATATCAAATGATAATGGAATATTTTTAGGTAAGGCTGTTAGCACTGATATTATAGAGGCAAGTGTTAAGGCATATCTAAATGCAATTAACAGATCAATTAGTGAGATAGGTAGCAAAAATGAAATTGATAAGGACATAATTAGCTAATAGGAGCCGCTTGAAAAAGCAGCTCCTATTAGGGGTTGCTTTTTTAGTTGTGCGCCCAGCATGGGCGCTTTCTCGTCGGTGAAAGTCCGATACGGGGGTTGATAGTGCCAACCGTTAGCCAAGAGCAAGGATGTCCTCGGTGACGAGGAATCTGAAGGAAGCTGGAG